>NZ_JBICVV010000041.1:0-41791 GCF_043199295.1 Streptomyces sp. NPDC048612 | reverse complement strand
GGGGGGGGGGGGGGCCGGGGGGGGGGTGTGCCGCCTCGGGTGGGCGTCCCGCCCCCCCCCCCCCCCCCGCCGGCCCGTCCCCTCCCGTTGGGGGGAGTAGTGGCGGTGGGTGGGGGCGGGCCGTCCAGGGGCATTTCCACGATCTCGCCGAGGTGCACCAGACCAGCCGCATAAGCCCCCACCCACCGTCTTTCCCATCCACCCACGGGAGGGGACGGGCCGGAGGGGCCGGTGTGTGGGACGTAAAGCGAAGCAGTCCCACACACCGGCCCCGGAGGCCCGTCACCGCACCCCAACAGCCCCGCGCAGCGGACCTGCCCGCCGCAGGCGCGAACGGCGAGCGCACCCGCGCAGCGGGGCGAAACACGGCGAGCAACCCCCACGGCGGGAAAGCCGAAAACGTGGGCCCGAAACCAAAGCGCAGCGTTAGAGCTCAACCTCGCGCATCAGCATGCCGACCTCCGTGTTCGTCATGCGGCGGAGCCAGCCCGACTTCTGGTCGCCCAGGGAGATCGGGCCGAAGCTCGTGCGGACGAGCTTGTCGACCGGGAAGCCCGCCTCGGAGAGCATGCGGCGCACGATGTGCTTGCGGCCTTCGTGGAGGGTGACCTCGACGAGGTAGTTCTTGCCGGTGTTCTCGACGACCCGGAAGTGGTCGGCGCGGGCGTAGCCGTCCTCCAGCTGGATGCCGTCCTTGAGCTGCTTGCCCAGGTCGCGCGGGAGGGGGCCCTGGATCGCGGCCAGGTAGGTCTTCTTAACGCCGTAGCGCGGGTGCGTCAGGCGGTGGGCCAGCTCACCGTGGTTGGTGAGGAGGATGATGCCCTCGGTCTCGGTGTCCAGCCGGCCGACGTGGAACAGCCGCGTCTCACGGTTGGTGACGTAGTCGCCCAGGCACTGGCGGCCGTCGGGGTCCTCCATCGTGGAGACGACGCCGGCCGGCTTGTTGAGCGCGAAGAAGAGGTACGACTGGGTGGCGACCGTCAGGCCGTCGACCTTGATCTCGTCCTTCTCCGGGTCGACCCGGACGCCCTGCTCCATGACGATCTGGCCGTTGACCTCGACGCGTGCCTGGTCGATCAGCTCCTCGCAGGCCCGGCGGGAGCCCATACCGGCCCTGGCCAGCACCTTCTGCAGCCGCTCGCCGTCCTGGTCCCCGAACGTCTTGGGGGTCTTGACCTGAGGCTTGTTGTGGCGGGCGCGATTGCGCTCCTCGACCTGGGCGTCGTACTCGCGGGGCCGGGCGGGCGCCTGGCCCCGGCCGCGCTGCGGGCCGCCCTTGGCTCCGGGACGGGAGCCCTTGGACGCGGCGCCGGTGCGCGGACCGCCCTTGGCGCCGCCACGGGCCGCCGCGCCCCGGCTGCCGCCGCTCTTGGGGGCGCCGCTCTTGGGACCGCCGCTCTTGGCGCCACCGCGCCCGTCCTTGCCGCCCTGGTCACCGGGGCCGCCCACGTCGTAGCGGCGCTCCTCGGGACGGGGACGGCCGGCGCGCTGCTGCTTCTCGTCCCGCTTTCCCCCCGCCTTCGACTGGGGGGTGCCCCCACCGGAGCCGCGGTGGTTGCCCCGCCCGCTGTCGTTGTTCCTGCCGCTGCTTCGCATCAATGATCCGTCTGAGAGTCGCCGCTGTCGTCTACGTCGAACGACGGGATACCTTCCGGGGAGTCGCCCTCGACCGCCTCGGCCTCCGGGAGGAACGGTGCGAGCTCAGGGAGCTCGTCCAGGCCGCGCAGGCCCATCCGCTCCAGAAAGTAGTTCGTCGTCCTGTACAGGATCGCACCTGTTTCAGGTTCCGTCCCCGCCTCCTCCACCAGTCCGCGCTGGAGGAGAGTGCGCATCACACCGTCACAGTTCACGCCGCGTACGGCCGAGACACGGGAACGGCTGACCGGCTGACGGTACGCGACCACGGCCAGAGTCTCCAAAGCCGCCTGGGTGAGCCGGGCCTGCTGCCCGTCCAGGACGAAGGTCTCCACCGCGTCCGCGTACGCGGCACGGGAGTAGAAGCGCCAGCCGCCGGCCACCAGGCGCAGGTCGAAACCGCGCCCCTGGCGCGTGTAGTCGTCGGACAGCTCACGCAGTGCCAGCGCGACCGCGCGGCGGGGCCGCTGCAGCACCCTGGCCAGGTGTTCCTCGGTCGCGGGCTCGTCGACGACCATGAGGACGGCCTCCAGCGCGGGCTTCAGCTCCAGCTCGGCGACGACCGGCGTCCCGGCCGGCACCCCGGGCCGCTCACCGGGGGTGCCGTCCGCACCGGCCTCCGTGATCTCGTACGTCTCCGCACCGGCCTCGCCGCTCATGCCCGCTCCTCTCCTGCTCGCTCCGCCGCCGCGGCGCGCTGTCCCGGTTCCTGGTCGAACTCGTCGGTGACCACCGGCTCGGCCCCCTCCTCGCCCGTCCAGCGGACTGTCAGCGCCCCCAGGGCCTCTTCCTGGTCCAGGGCGACCACCCGCTCCCGGTAGAGCTCCAGCAGGGCCAGGAAGCGCGCCACGACGGTGAGGGTGTCCGGTGCGTCCGCGCACAGGTCCTGGAAGCCGCACTCGCCCGCCGCGCGCAACCGCGCCATCACCACCTCGGCCTGCTCCCGCACGCTCACCAGCGGTGCGTGGATGTGGTCGACATAGACCTGTGGCCGGGCCTTGGGCTGCATCGCCTTCACGGCGAGCTTGGCGAAGCCCTCCGCGCCGGTGCTGATGACGACCTCGGGCAGCAGCTCGGCGAGGTGCGCTTCCAGGCCGACCGTACGGGGGTGGCAGCGGGCCTCGTCCGCCAGCCGGGCGCTGAAGATGTCCGCGATCCGCTTGTAGGCGCGGTACTGCAGCAGCCGGGCGAAGAGCAGATCGCGGGCCTCCAGGAGCGCGAGGTCGGCCTCGTCCTCCACTTCGGCCGCGGGAAGCAGCCGGGCCGCCTTCAGATCCAGCAGGGTCGCCGCGACGACCAGGAACTCCGTGGTCTGGTCCAGGTCCCAGTCCGGCCCCATCGCGCGGATATGCGCCATGAACTCGTCGGTCACCTTCGACAGCGCGACCTCGGTGACGTCGAGCTTGTGCTTCGAGATCAGCTGGAGGAGGAGGTCGAAGGGTCCCTCGAAGTTGTCGAGGTGGAGGGTGAAGCGGCCGTCGTCGCCCTTTTCGCCGTTGGCGTCCTTCTCGCTGTCGTCGGCTCGCTCGGGGCCGTCGGAGACCTCGGGGGCGGCCGACTCCTCGGGGACAGCCGCGGGGTCCTCCCCGGCGGCGGCCGACTCCAGGTCCGGCCCCGGCACCGGCACCGGCTCATCGGAAACCTCCGGCGGCACCTCGGTCGCCGCGGCCTCGACAGCCGCCGTCTCGGCCGCCCGCTCATCCGCCCCCGCGGGCTCGTCCGGGGCCGTCGGGCCCGCGCCCGGCCCCTGGCCCAGGGGTCTGCGGGCGCGGGGGGCGGAGGCTTCGTCGTTGGTCGTCGGCATCGTGGTCCATGGTGCTGCGGTCCCGTGCCGGGGCGACGGGCTGGTCACGGGTGGGACACCCGCCGAGGAGGCAGGCTATCCCGGTCAGCCCGGCGTGACGTTTCCGCACCGCGGCGGTCGCCGCGGGAATTCTGGGCCGTGGGCCGGCGGGCGACCACGACGGCGGTGCCGGGCCGGCCCGGCGCGGGCGTCAGCGGCCCCGCAGCCGCCGTACCAGGATGCTGGCGTCGCCGCGCGACTCCAGGTCGGCGAGGACGACGGCGACCGCCTCGCGGACGATCCGGCCGCGGTCGACGGCGAGGCCGTGTTCGCCGCGCAGCACCAGCCGCGCATGTTCGAGGTCCATGAGCTCCTCGGCGGAGACATAGACGGTGATCTTCTCGTCGTGCCGTTCCCGGCCGCTGGGGCGGCGGTTGGCGCCGCGGGAGCCACCGCGGCGGCGGCCCTGGCCACCGGTCTGCGCTGCCGCGGCGGCCGGCTCGGCGCCGGCCTGGCCGCCCTTGACCGCCTTGGCGCGGTGGGCCTTGGCGGGGTCGCCGTCCGTCTCCCGGCCGCCGTGCCCGTCCGGCGGGCCGACGGCGGGCACCCGGGGCGGGGTGGCCGGTCCGCCGTCACCGGCCGTCGCCGCGGGACCGTCCGAGCCGCCGGTGCCGGGCCGGCGCTGTCGTACCGCGGTGGCCGTTTCCTGTCCCTCCGGCGCCGGTTCGGGCTCGGCGGCCGGTGCGGGCACCCGGGGCGCCTCGCCGTTGGCCGGGGCGCCGTTCGCGGGGCGGCGGGGAGTGGAGGGCTGCAGCGCCACTCCCCCGGTGGTACGGAACAGTTCGTCGGCTCCCGGCAGACTCACTCGGCGTGACACCGGGCGAGCACCTCCCTGGCGAGCTGGCGATAGGCGGCGGCACCGACGGAGTTGGAGGCGTACGTGGTGATCGGCTCACCGGCGACGGTGGTCTCCGGGAAGCGGACCGTACGGCCGATGACGGTGTGGTAGACGTGGTCGTCGAAGGCCTCGACCACACGCGCCAGCACCTCGCGGCTGTGCACGGTGCGGGAGTCGTACATCGTCGCCAGGATGCCGTCGAGCTCCAGCTCGGGGTTGAGGCGCTCCTGGACCTTCTCGATCGTCTCGGTGAGCAGCGCGACACCACGCAGCGCGAAGAACTCGCACTCCAGCGGCACGATGACCTTGTGAGCCGCCGTCAGGGCGTTGACCGTGAGCAGGCCGAGGGAGGGCTGGCAGTCGATGACGATGAAGTCGTAGTCGGCCAGCAGCGGCTTCAGCGCACGCTGCAGCGTCGACTCGCGCGCGACCTCGCTGACCAACTGCACCTCTGCCGCGGACAGGTCGATATTGCTGGGCAGCAGGTCCATGTTGGGGACCGCGGTCTTCAGCAGCACCTCGTCGGCCGACATCCCCCGCTCCATGAGCAGGTTGTAGACCGTCAGGTCGAGTTCCATCGGGTTGACACCGAGCCCGACCGACAGGGCACCCTGGGGGTCGAAGTCGACGAGCAGCACCCGTCGTCCGTATTCGGCGAGCGCGGCGCCCAGGTTGATGGTCGAGGTGGTCTTGCCGACCCCGCCCTTCTGGTTGCACATCGCGATGATTTTGGCGGGGCCGTGGTCCGACAGCGGTCCCGGGATGGGGAAATAAGGGAGCGGGCGTCCGGTCGGGCCGACGCGTTCGCGGCGCTGGCGCGCGGCGTCCGGCGCGAGCGTCGCGGCGTATTCGGGGTCCGGCTCGTACTCCGCGTCCGGATCGTAGAAGTGCCCCTCGGGCAGGTCGTCGTAGTCGGCGAGACGGGCGGGTTCTCCACTGCCCCGGTCGCCGGCCATGGCGTTCACGTGATGGCCGTCCATGCTCTGGTGGGCTGTCGTGGAAATACTCGGATGGGCTGCGAGGGTATGGACCGCAACGGAGCCGACAGCCTCGCGCCCCGAGGGACCCTGGTCCCGTGCAACCACTCCTGGCTGACCGCCTCCGGGAGAAAATGTCGACTCATTCACAAGTCGTCTTACCTCCTTGGACGTGACCAGGAAACTTTATCGATAGGTCAGCGTGGCACCATGCCGACGGTTGGCGACTCTATGGCGTGTCGGGCGTCCGCAGCAACACAATCCACCGGACCCGGCACGATGTGTCGGTAACCGGACCTCCCGATGTCAAGGGCGCAAGCGGTATCGGACCGATGTTTCAGGGGTGCGCGAACCGGTTAAAGGGTTACGTTCGCGGCGAGTTGACTACCGACGAACCGGAGTGCGGCGTTCCGGTGTCCGCACACACGACCGGCCGGGCCTTGTCGGCAAGGCCCGGCCGGGTGTGTGGCGTTGACGTCCGTCGTTGACGACTCAGCCGAGGAGGGTGCGCAGTTCGACGTGCTCCAGGCCGTGCGCCTCGGCGACGGGACCGTAGACGACCTTGCCGTCGTGCGTGTTCAGGCCCTTGGCCAGCGCCGGGTCACGGCGCAGCGCCTCGACCCAGCCGCGGTTCGCCAGCTCCACGATGTAGGGCAGCGTGGCGTTGGTGAGCGCGTGGGTGGAGGTGTTGGGCACCGCGCCGGGCATGTTGGCGACGCAGTAGAAGACCGAGTTGTGGACCGGGAAGGTCGGCTCGGCGTGCGTGGTGGGACGCGAGTCCTCGAAGCAGCCGCCCTGGTCGATCGCGATGTCGACAAGAACACTTCCGGGCTTCATCTTGGCGACGAGCTCGTTGGTGACCAGCTTCGGCGCCTTGGCACCGGGGATGAGGACGGCACCGACGACGAGGTCGGCGTCGACGACGGCCTTCTCCAGCTCGTAGGCGTTGGAGACGATCGTCTGCACCTTGGTGCCGAAGATCTTGTCGGCCTCGCGGAGCTTGTTGATGTCCTTGTCGAGCAGGGTGACGTGGAAGCCGAGGCCCACGGCGATCTGCAGCGCGTTCCAGCCGGAGACGCCACCGCCGATGATGACGGCCTTGCCGGCGTGGACACCGGGGACGCCACCGGGCAGCACGCCGCGGCCGCCGGCCTGGCGCATCAGGTGGTAGGCGCCGACCTGCGGGGCGATACGGCCCGCAACCTCGGACATCGGGGCGAGCAGCGGCAGCTGGCGGCCGGCCGTCTCGACGGTCTCGTAGGCGATGGCGGTGGTGCCGGACTCCAGCAGGGCGTCCGTGCACTCCTTGGAAGCGGCCAGGTGCAGGTAGGTGAAGAGCGTCTGGTCCTTGCGGAGGCGGTGGTACTCCTCCGCGATCGGCTCCTTGACCTTCAGCAGCAGGTCGGCGGTGCCCCAGACCTCGTCGGCGGTGTCCAGGATGGACGCGCCGGCGGAGACGTACTCCTCGTTCGTGATGGACGAACCGAGACCGGCGTCCTTCTCGATGAAGACCTGGTGGCCGTGGCGGACGAGCTCGTGGACTCCGGCGGGCGTGATAGCCACACGGAACTCGTTGTTCTTGACCTCGCGGGGGATGCCGACCTTCACGTCGATCACGGTCCTTGAAAGAGAGGGTGCAGGAGGAATTATCCCCTCATGCCTTGCATGACGGAACTGGCCGCGCCGAACGCGGTCCAGCCAGTCTATTGAAGGAGCTCTTCTTGTCTAGCCTTGCAAAGCATTAAATCTCGCGAGTAGCACTACCGATTTCGTAGGTCACTCCTCGTAATCTCCAAGGAGTCGCTCTCCGGCGGCCCGGTGGAGCCGTGCCGCGGCCGGATCGCCGAGCCGGTCGAGGGTCTCCGCGATCCGCAGCTGAAGGGCCGCCTCCAGTCGTTCGTCGCCCGCTTTCCGGGCCATGTCCAGGGCTTCGAGAGCGGTCCGCAGCGCGTCCTCGGGCCGCCCGGCGTACTCCTGCACCCGGGCCAGCTCACCAGTCGCCCGCGCCTGGCCGGCCGTCTCGCCGAGCCGGCGGTGGGTCCCGGCGGCCGCCCGCCACGCCCTGAGCGCCTCGTCCCACCGGCCCGCGCAGGCGAGCGCGCCGCCGATCCGGCCGTGCAGCCGCGCCGCGTCGCCGCCCTCGCCACGGGCCAGCCGCAGCTCCAGCGCCCGGCCGTACCAGTCGGCGGCCCGCTGCCAGTCGCCCAGCTCGGTGTACGCACCGCCCAGTGACTCCAGCGCCCGGCCGGTGGCCACCGGGTCCTTCACCGAGCGGGCCGCCTCCAGCGCACCCCGGTAGCGGGTGAGCGCCTGCTCGGTCCGGCCCGCCTGACCGTCCAGGTCGCCGAGGTTCAGCAGTGCGGCGGCCCGCTCCCGCGGCAGTTCGCGCCGCTCGGCGACCCGGAGGACGAGCCCGTGCAGCGTGTAGAGGTCCGGCGCGGCGGCCTCGGCGCCCTGGTGCGCCAGCAGGGTCCGGGTCAGCGCGGCCATCAACCGCCGGTCCAGGGTGTCGAGTTCACCGTCCGCGACGGCGATCCTGGCGGCGTCGAGGAGGGCGCCGCGCCGGCTGCGCAGCCAGTGCGCGGCGGCGGCCCGGGAGCCGAAGCGCAGCGCGCGCGGCAGCCCCGCGGTCCGCTGCCGGGCGGGCGAATCGGCCGGCTCGGCCATCGCGCGGCAGGACTGCAGCAGCCGTACGGTCCGCTCCAGCATCCGCGCGCGGGCCAGCTGGACCTCGGCCGGACGCTCGTGCTCCACCAGCAGCTCGCGCGCCAGGGGGGCGAGGCAGCCGGGGAGTCGGTAGGGGGGATACAGGGCGGCGTCGGGTGGGGAAAAGGCTGCGGCGTCGGGTGGGGAGAAGGCAGTGGCGTCGGGCGGGGAAAAGGCAGCGGCGTCGGGTGGGCAGAAGGCCGTGGTGTCGGGTGGGGAGCCGATGGCCGCGTCGGGGGTCCGGGCGCCAGGGGGCTCGGCGTCCTCGGTGAGGTCGGTGTCCTCGGTGTTTTCGGCGTCCTCGGTGGTGGACGGCCGCAGCAGGCCGAGCGCGGCGAATTCGCCGAGTGTCGTGTCGGCCGCGGCCACCGAGCAGCCGGCCAGCGCGGAGGCGGTGTGCGCGTCCACCAGACCGCCCGGGGCCAGGGTGAGCAGCCGCAGCATCCGGGCGGCGGACGGCGGCAGCGCGTCATGGGTGAGGCGGAAGGCGCGGAACAGCGGGCGGGCGCCGGTGGGCAGGTCCGGCGGCACCGGGACGGCGTGCAGCGCCTGGTACAGATCGGCGACCGAGGACATCGGGCGGGCGGCGAGCCAGGTTCCGGCGAGCACCAGTGCGGCCGGCTGGCCGCCGCACTCCTCCACGACGCTGTCGGCGGTCCGCGGGTCGACGGTGATCCGGGTCGGCCCGGCGTACCGGCTGAGGACGGCGACCCCGGCCACGCCGTCCAGCCCGCCGAGGGCGCACGGCCGGACGTCCGTGATGCCGGTGAGCGGACCCTGCGAGACCACCACGACCAGGCAGTCCGGGGCGTCCGGGAGCAGCGGTTCGACCTGGTCGGCGCCAGGTGCGTCGTCCAGGAAGAGCAGGGCGCGGCGGTCGGCGAGCGCCTCGCGCAGCCGCTCGGTCAGCTCGTCCTCGGGGGCGCCCGGCGGGGCGCCGGCGCCGAGCGCGGACAGCAGCTCGCGTGCGGTGGCGCCGGTGTCGGCCGGTTCGCCGGCCGGCCCGGTCAGGCCGGCCCGCAGCACCCCGTCGGGGTGGTCGGCGGCCAGCTCCCGCAGCAGCTCCTCGGCCAGCGCCGTCCGGCCGGAACCGGGGCGGCCGGCGATCAGCAGCACCCGGCTGCGGGCGCCCTTGCGGCCGGAGAGGGTGTCCAGGCCGGCGCGGGCGATGTCGGCGTGCAGGGCCTTGAGTTCGCGGCGGCGGCCGGCGAATGCGCCGGCGCCGGGGACGGCCGCGGGAACGGCGGGGCGGGCGACGGCACCGTCCCGGCGGGGCGCCGCGGCCCGCGGTCCGGGCGCTGTCGTGGCCGGCGCTCCGGCCACCTCCGGCGGGAGGTGCCCCCCGCCCACCGCCTGGTCCGTCACCGGCTCACGCTCCCGTCCACCTGCGCGTACGAATCCGCCGCCGGGGCGGACGCTGCCGAGCGTAGTTCACGGCCCGTCATGTCCCGCGCAGTGCGGGGCGGTCGGCTCACCCGATCGGACCGTCGGATCATCCGGCCGGCCCGTGGTGGGGTGGGAGCGGTCCGGTGGCTCAGGCCTCGAAGGGGCGGGCCGGCCACGGTGCGTCGGCCGGGCGCAGCGCTTCCAGGCCGGTACCGCCCTGCGCCGCGGTGAGCGCCAGCACTCCCACGACGAGGCAGTTGTTGTGCAGCTCACCGGCGAGCACGCCGCGGACCAGCTCGTCCTGCGGCACCCGCGCCAGCTCCATGTCGGCCTCCTCCTCGGAGACCTCGAAGCGCTCACCCTCGGCCTCGGACAGATCGCGGGCGAGGAAGATCCGCACGGCCTCGTCGCAGCCGCCGGGGGTGGTGTAGACGTCGGTCAGCACCCGCCAGTCACCGGCCTTGACGTGCGCCTCCTCGTACAGCTCGCGCTGCGCGGCGTGCAGCGGGTTCTCGCCGGGGATGTCGAGGAGTCCGGCGGGGATCTCCCACAGCTTCTGGCGCACGGGGTGGCGGTACTGGCGCAGCACCAGCACCCGGCCCTCGTCGTCGAGGGCGAGGACGGCCACGGAACCGGGGTGGACCTGGTAGTCACGGGTGACGGTGGAGCCGTCCGGCATGACGACCGTGTCGGTGCGCACGCTGGTCTTGTTCCCGGTGAACGGCGTCGTGGTCGCGGTGACCGTCCACTCCTCGGGGGTGTCCTTGATCGCCATGGCGCGTCCTCCTGTGTGTTGCCTGTGCCAACGCAGAAACCGGGGCACGACCTGCGGGAGGCCGTACCCCGGCAACCGTATCCGCCGTGGTGTTTCCTACTTCGCGGTGCCCGTCTTGCGCGCGACCGCGGCCTTCACCAGTCCGGCGAAGAGCGGGTGCGGGCGGGTCGGGCGGGAGCGCAGCTCGGGGTGCGCCTGGGTGGCGACGAGGTAGGGGTGCACCTCGCGCGGGTACTCGACGTACTCGACGAGCTTGTTGTCCGGGGAGGTGCCGGAGAACTGCAGCCCGGCCTTCTTCTCCAGCTCACCGCGGTAGGCGTTGTTGACCTCGTAGCGGTGGCGGTGGCGCTCCTCGACGTAGGGCTGGTCGTCGTAGACCTCGCGGACGATGGAGCCCTCGGCAAGCTTGGCGGGGTACATACCCAGCCGCATCGTGCCACCCATATCGCCCTCACCTGCGACGATGTCCATCTGCTCGGCCATCGTGGAGATGACCGGGTCGGCCGCTGCCGGGTCGAACTCGGTGGAGTTCGCGCCCTCGATGCCGGCTAGGTTGCGAGCCGCCTCGATGACCACGCACTGCAGGCCCAGGCACAGGCCGAGCAGCGGGAGCTTGTTCTCCCGGGCGTAGGTGATCGCGCCGACCTTGCCGTCCACGCCGCGGTCGCCGAAGCCGCCGGGGATGCAGACCGCGTCGCAGTCGCCGAGCTGCTGGGCGGCGCCGGCCGGGGTCTTGCAGTCGTCGGAGGTGACCCACTTCAGCTTCACCCGGGTCTTGTTCGCGAAGCCGCCGGCCCGCAGCGCCTCGGTGACCGAGAGGTAGGCGTCCGGCAGGTCGATGTACTTGCCGACCAGCGCGACCTTCACCTCGTGGTCAGGGTTGTGGACCCGGTCGAGCAGGTCCTCCCACTGGGTCCAGTTCACGTCGCGGAACGGCAGGTCCAGCTTGCGCACGACGTAGGCGTCCAGGCCCTCGGTGTGCAGGACCTTCGGGATGTCGTAGATCGACGGGGCGTCGATCGCGGCGACCACCGCGGCCTCGTCGACATCGCACATCAGCGAGATCTTGCGCTTGATGGCGGTGGGGACCTCGCGGTCGGCGCGCAGCACGATCGCGTCGGGCTGGATACCGATGTTGCGCAGCGCCGCGACGGAGTGCTGGGTCGGCTTGGTCTTCAGCTCACCGGACGGGCCGATGTACGGGAGCAGCGAGATGTGCACGACGAAGACGTTGTCCCGGCCGACCTCGTGGCGGACCTGGCGGACGGTCTCCAGGAACGGCAGCGACTCGATGTCGCCGACGGTGCCGCCGACCTCGGTGATGACGACGTCGACGTCCTCGGTCGCCATCCGCCGGATGCGGTGCTTGATCTCGTTGGTGATGTGCGGGATGACCTGCACGGTGTCACCGAGGTACTCGCCGCGCCGCTCCTTGGCGATCACGGTGTTGTAGACCTGGCCGGTGGTGACGTTCGCGGAACCGTCGAGGTCGACGTCCAGGAAGCGCTCGTAGTGGCCGATGTCCAGGTCGGTCTCGGCTCCGTCGTTGGTGACGAAGACCTCGCCGTGCTGGAACGGGTTCATCGTGCCGGGGTCGACGTTCAGGTACGGGTCGAGCTTCTGCATCGTGACCCGCAGACCGCGCGCCTTGAGGAGAGCACCCAGGCTGGAGGCGGTGAGCCCCTTGCCCAGCGAGGAGGCGACGCCCCCGGTGACGAAGAGGTGCTTGGTCGTCGGAGATTTGGGCGGCATGGCCAAGAGGGGGCTCCCGTGGTCGCGAGGTGGAGAGGTGCGAGGCGGCGCCGTCCCGGTTTTCAGGGGTGCCGTCGCTGCGGTTCGGGGGTTCTCGTGCCCACCGGTCCACGGGGTACCAGGCTATCAGCGACCGGGCATGGTCGTGCCCGGCCACACACGGCGACTGGGCGGTGACAGAGGGGGTGCCGCTGTCACGTGACGGAGGCCACCCGTTCGGAGGACATCAGTCCTTGCGAGCATCACGCGCACCACCCACCCGCGTCGTATCCTGCTCGGACACTCGCGACGAGCCATCCGGGAAGGCACCACCCCAGCCCGATTTCCGGTCCCGCTGCTCGGCGACGTTTCATGGGCAGGACGGACCGATTCATACGTCCCATGGGGGGCGTGACTCCAGCTCGACGGGAGATGCACGTGGCCGGGCGCATCGAGGACTACGCACTTATCGGCGATATGCAGACCGCCGCTCTAGTGTGCCGGGACGGCACGGTGGACTGGCTGTGCCTGCCCCGCTTCGACTCCCCGGCGGTCTTTGCGGGGCTGCTGGGCACGGAGGAGCACGGATTCTGGCGGATGGGGCCGGTCAACGGCCCCGGAGGACGGCCCGCGCCGGCCGACCGCCGCCGCTACCGGGGCGATTCGCTCGTCCTGGAATCGGAGTGGGACACCCCGCGCGGCACGGTCCGCGTGATCGACTTCATGCCGCCCCGTGACGGGGCGCCGCAGCTGATCCGCATCGTGGAGGGCGTCAGCGGCCGCGTCCCGATGCGCTCGGAGCTGCGGATGCGGTTCTCCTACGGCTGGGTCGTGCCCTGGGTGCACAAGATCGACGACCGGACGGTCGCGGTCGCGGGCCCCGATTCGGTGTGGCTGGACACCGAGGCGGAGACCTACGGCAAGGACCTGACGACGTTCTCCGACTTCACCGTCTCGCCCGGTGAGCGGATCGCGTTCACCATCAGCTGGGAGCCCTCGCACAAGCAGCCGCCGGCCGTCGCCGACCCGGAGGGGTCGCTGGAGGCCACCGAGGAGTTCTGGCGCGAGTGGGTCGAGCACTGCACGTACCACGGTCCCTACCGGGATGCGGTGGTGCGCTCGCTGATCACGCTGAAGGCGCTGACCTACGCGCCGACCGGCGGGATCGTGGCGGCGCCGACGACCTCGCTGCCGGAGTGCCTGGGCGGGGTGCGTAACTGGGACTACCGCTTCACCTGGCTGCGGGACGCGGCGATCACCCTGTCCTCCCTGCTGCGCACCGGCTACCGCGAGGAAGCGCGGGCCTGGCGGGAGTGGCTGCTGCGGGCGGTGGCCGGTGACCCGGAGAACCTGCAGATCATGTACGGCATCGCCGGTGAGCGGGAGTTGGGCGAGAACGAGCTCGACTGGCTCCCGGGGTATGAGAATTCGCGTCCGGTGCGGGTCGGCAACGGCGCCGCGGGGCAGCTCCAGCTCGATGTGTACGGCGAGGTCACCGAGGCGCTGCACCTGGCGCACATGACGGGCCTGGCCCGCAACGACTACGCCTCGCTGCTGCAGCTCAAGCTGATCCAGTGGGTGGAGAAGCACTGGGACGAGCCGGACGAGGGGATCTGGGAGGTCCGCGGTCCGCGGCGGCACTTCGTGCACTCCAAGGTCATGACCTGGGTCGCGGTCGACCGGACGGTCAAGCTGATCGAGTCCGGGGACGTCGACGGGCCGCTGGAGCGCTGGAAGGACCTGCGCGAGACGATCCACCGCGACGTCTGCGAGAAGGGTTACGACAAGGAGCGCAACACCTTCACCCAGTCCTACGGCTCGCAGGAGCTGGACGCCTCGCTGCTGCTGATCCCGCAGATGGGCTTCCTGCCGCCGGACGACAAGCGCGTCATCGGCACCATCGAGGCGATCCAGCGGGAGCTGTCCACCGAGGACGGCTTCGTACTGCGCTACCCGACGTCCGGTGCCGACGATCTCGGGGTGGACGGCCTGGAGGGTGAGGAAGGTGCCTTCCTCGCGTGCTCGTTCTGGCTCGCGGACGACCTCGCGATGATCGGCCGGGTCGACGAGGCCCGCAAGCTCTTCGAGAAGCTGCTCTCGCTCCGCAACGACCTGGGCCTGCTCGCCGAGGAGTGGGACCCCAAGGCCAAGCGGCAGGTGGGCAACTTCCCGCAGGCGTTCAGCCATGTCCCGCTGATCGACACGGCGCTGCGGCTGACGGCGAGCGGGGCGTACGGCGGATAGCCCGCTTCGGCGAGCAATCCGCCCGGGGTTCTGTGGTGCCGCCCGTTTTCGGGCGGCACCTTCCTTCGTGTCAGAACGGGGTCAGGGTGAGGGTGATCTCCTTCGGGGCGGTGTCCTCGATGTAGGAGGCGAAACCGGAGACGTCGTCGAAGGCGAAGCCGTAGGCCCTGCCGTCCCGGGTCGCGGCGTGCATGGCCTTGGCGTAGTGGTGGGTCAGCCGCTGCTGGTAGAAGGCGGCCGGGTCGGTGGTGGGCTGGGCGGCGTGCGAGGCGAGGGTGGAGCGGTTGAGGGCGGCGCCCAGGACGGCGGCGACCGGGCCGCGGGTTCCGTCGTTGGGGGCGGCGAGGGTGCCGTCGCAGAAGAGGACGTCGCGGGTGGAGGGCTTGTCGAAGGAGAGGGCGCCCGGCCCGTCGAGGACGAGCTTGCCGTCGCGGACGCGGCCGGTGAAGGTGCCCGCGTTCGTGGTGACGTTCAGGTCCTTGGCCGCGTAGGCGGACCAGGCCTCGTCGATGGCCGGGGCGAAGTAGTCCCGGGCGAACAGTCCGCTGTCCAGGCCGTGGCCGGGGGCGATCACCCGCCGGTCGCCGATGACCAGGCGCTCGAAGCCCTCGGCCGCCTTGACCTCGGCGAAGATCCGGTCGCGGGCGCCGTCCTTCAGCGTGCCGGTGGTCTGCTGCCCGGCTCCGGAGAGGGTGAGCGCGAGCGGCACGCTGAACATGTCGACCATGGTGGTGTTGCAGTACATCCCGCCGGAGTTGTAGGTGAACTCGGCGCAGTCGTGCAGCACGTCGTAGTTGGGGTCGCCGGCGACCCAGCCCGCCGGATAGGCCAGCGCGGCCCGGCCGTTGCCGTCCTCGACCGCCTTGAACCTGAGCTTGCCGCCCAGCGCGGTGTAGATCCGGCCGGACATCTGTGGCAGTCGGAGGGTCGTGGTGCCGCTCGTGGCGAGCGGTATGGCGTAGTCGGTGAAGCCGTCGGGGCCGTTGTCGGCCAGGGCGACGGGCTTGAGTTCACCGTCCGGGGTGACATGCACCTGCTGCTTGCCGTCGTTGCCGACGATGTAGATCCAGACCGAGGAGTTGGCGTAGGCACCGGAGTCGTTGACGAGGTTCAGGGGCATTCCGGCGGCGGACGGTGCGGGGCCGCGGGGTGTCGCGGCCGGGGCGGGCGCGCCGTGCGCACGGCCAGTCAGGGCGATGCCGGAGGCGGTGGCTGCGCCGGCGGCGAGACCACCTAGCAGGGTGCGGCGAGTGATCACGAGGTGGCTCCTTGCGGGGCGGGGTGCCGGTCGGCGGGGGTGGCGGTCCGGCCCGTAGGGGCTCCGGCGGGCCGGCGGGCGGAGAGCGCCCGACACAGGGGCCCGATGTGCATGCTCATGTCATTCTCTCCTCGGCGCAGTGGGGGTCGTGAGGAGTTCGCTGGGGCAGACGGCATGAGAGCGCTCTCATGCCGTGCGCTGTGCACCCTGCCGACTCGACGGCGGACCGTCAAGTCATCGTGTGGAAAAAGGAGTTGGATGATGTCCGAGCCGAACGGTCCGCGGCCCACGCTGGAGGCGGTCGCGGCCCGCGCCGGGGTCTCCCGCGCCACGGTCTCCCGCGTGGTCAACGGCGGTGCGGGGGTACGGGCCGCGGTCCAGGAGCGGGTGCGCCGGGCGGTCGCCGAGCTGGGCTACGTACCGAACAGCGCGGCCCGTTCCCTGGTCACCCGCCGCACCGGCGCGGTCGCCGTGGTCATCGGGGAGCCGGAGAGCCGGGTCTTCAGCGATCCGTTCTTCGGACGCCAGCTGCGCGGCATCAGCCGCGAACTGGCCGCGGCCGACACCCAGCTGCTGTTGATGTTCGTCGAGCACCGCGCCGACCACGACCGGATCGGCCGCTATCTGTCGGCGGGCCATGTCGACGGCGCACTGATGTTCTCGCTGCACCGCGACGACCCGCTGCCCGCCATGGCCGAGCGCGCCGGGCTGCCCACCGTCTACGGCGGCCGGCCGGACCGGGCGGGCGCCGACCGGGTGCCGCGGCCGCTCTACGTCGACACCGACAATCGCGGCGGCGCCCGGCAGGCCGTCCGTCATCTGCTCGGCCGCGGCCGCCGCCGGATCGCCGTGATCACCGGGCCGCTCGACCAGACCTCCGCAGTGGACCGGCTCGACGGCTACCGCGAGGCGCTGGGCGTGGCGGAGCCGGATGCGCGGATGGTCGCGGACGGCGGGTTCACGGCATCCGGCGGCGAGCGGGCAATGGCCGAACTCCTGGACGCCGCACCGGACCTGGACGCGGTCTTCGTCTGCTCCGACCTGATGGCGAGCGGTGCGCTGCGCACCCTCCGGGCGCGCGGGCGACGGGTACCGGAGGATGTGGCGGTGGTCGGCTATGACGACCTGGAGCCGGCGGCCTGGGCGAATCCGCCGCTGACCACGGTCCGGCAGGACGTGGAGGAGATGGGGCGGCTGATGGCCCGGCTGCTCCTGCGGCTGCTGGCGGCGCGGACGGCGGACGGGGCGGGGGCGGCGGACGCGGCGGAGCTCGCGCCGGTGATCACGGAGGCCCGGCTGGTGGTGCGGGAGTCGGGGTGAGGGGACCGGAGACACCGTGAGACGGCCGGCGGTGGCCCCGTGCCGTACGCCCCACATCCGGACCGGGAAGCTCCGGATAGCGGACTACGGGTACCGTCCTGGCCATGGGGCAGGAAGCGAAGATGGAAGCCGAGATCACGGTCCGCAGGGCGCTGGAGCTGCCCGCGCTGCGCCGCGGCCTGCCGGAGGTGCTGGCCGGCGGGGACCGGCTGGACCGCGCGGTGCGCTGGGTGCACGCGGGCGAGGTCCCGCACATCGCCTCGCTGCTCAAGGGCGGCGAGCTGCTGCTGACCACCGGGCTCGGGCTGGGGGCCCGGCCGTCCGAGCAGCGCGCCTTCATCCGCAAGCTCGCGGACCGCGAGATCGCCGCGCTCGTCGTGGAGCTGGGGTCCCGTTTCTCCTCGCTGCCCGCCGCGCTGGTCGACGCCGCACGGGACTGCGGGCTGCCGCTGATCCAGCTGCACCGCGAGGTCCCGTACGTCACGGTCACCGAGGCGATCCACACCGAGATCATCAACAGCCACTACGCGCTGCTGCGGCGCGCCGACGAGGTCCTGCGGCGCTGCACGGACGTGCTGCTGCGCGGCGGCGGCGTCCCCGAGGTGCTCCGGCTGCTGGCCGTCTTCACCGGCAACCCGCTCTGTCTGGAGGCCCCCGATGGCAGCCCGCTCTACGCGGCGGGACCGGACGGCGACGACGACGGTCCCGCGGAGGCCGACCCGCTGCTGGCCTGGGAGGGCCTGCGGGACACCGGCCTCCGGGTGGACGTGCCCGGCGGCGGCCACGGCCCCGACGCGGTCCGCGCGCGCCTCGTCCTGCTGCCGGTCAACGCCGCGCTGGCGCCGGTGCACCGGATCGTCGCCGAACGCGCCGCCGATCTGCTCGCGGTCGTCATGCTCCAGTCCCGCCAGGAGGAGGTGCTCGCCGCCCGTGGGCGCGGCGATTTCCTGGCCGACCTGGCGGAGGGCCGGATCTCCGCGGCCGAGGCGCCCGCGCAGGCGCGATTGCTGGGCTTCCGCCCCGGCGACGAGCCGGTGTTCCCGGTGGTGATGCGGCTGCCGGCCGGGCTCCCCTCCCCCGGCGGCTGGGCGCTGCTCGCCCAGGCCCTGCGCGAGGAACTGGCCGCCCCCGGGGTGCCCGTACTGCTCGGCGTCCGCCCCGTGGAGGGCCGGGTCCCGGTGCTGGTGGCGCTGCGCGCGGGCCAGGACCGCGACGCGCTCGCCGGCCGGATCGCCGAGGCGCTGCGCGCCGGGGTCGTCCGCGCGGGCCTGGACCGGCCGGCCGCGCACCGCCCGGTGGTCGTCGTCGGCACGCCCGGGGACTGGGCGGCGGCGGGCCCCGGTCTGCAGCACGCGGCGGAGACCGCGGCCGCCGCCCAGGGCCTGCCGGAACAGCCCTGGTACGACGCCCGCCGGCTGGATATCGAGCTGTTGCTGTGGCGGATGCGCGAACACGGCGAACAGGGCGTGCTCACCGACTTCGTGGAGCGCGCCATCGGGCCCCTGCTGGCCCACGACCGGACCGCCCGGCAGCCGCTGCTGCCGACGCTGGAGGCCTATCTGGCCAGCGCGGGCCGCAAGGCCGAGACCGCCCGCGATCTGAACGTGAACCGGCAGACGCTGTACGACCGGCTGGCCCGTATCGCCCAGCTGCTGGGCACGGACCTGGACGATCCGCAGACCGTCCTGGGCCTGCGGCTGGCCCTGCGCGCCAGGCGCCATACGGACAGGCCGTAAGAGGCGGGCGCCACCGGGGCGGCCACTGGGGGGACGGCCACCGCGGGGCGGCGACTTGGGGCGGCGACTTGGGGACGGCGCATTATCCCGCCACGGTTTCGGCCGCCGTCGCCGTCCCGAGCGCGATCAGCCCCCCGCCCGTGGTGCGCTCCGGCGTGCGGTGCACCCGGGGGCGCAGCAGCCGGCGCAGTGCAGCAGCCGGCCCGCGGCGATCACCGCGTCGACGGCGCCGAGCAGCAGCGTGGTGCCGAGCACCGAGTGCCCCTCGGGGAGGAACTGCGCCACCACGGCCACGAAGAAGATCATGGGAGGGGTCGCGGAAGGCGCGGGCCTCTGGTGTGGCCGGCCGGCGTGGCCGCCGTGGTCAGACCGGCTGCATCGGCTCGGTCAACTCGTCGTAGACGCTGAGGACCTGGGTGACGGTGTCGTTCTCACTGGGCCAGCCGGCCGCCTGCGCGCGGCCCGCCGCCGCGAGCGCGTCCCGCCGTGCGGGGTCGGCGAGGAGCGCGAGAACGGTACGGGCCAGGGCGGCGGCGTCCCCGTAACGGACCAGTTCCGCCGCCCCGCCCACCAGTTCGCGGGTGCCCCCGGTGTCGGTGGCCACCAGCGGCACCCCGGCGCGCAGCGCCTCCTGGGCGATCAGCGAACGCGCCTCCCAACGGCTGGGCAGCACCACCAGGTCGGCGGCGGCGAGGAGTTCGGGCACGTCGTCGCGGCGCCCGAGGAGCTGGACGGGCAACCGCTCAAGATCGATCCGCCGCTGGAGCAGGGCCCGCTGCTCGCCCTCCCCCGCGATCGCGACCAGCGGCTGCGGATCGAGCGCGCACCAGGCGTGCGCCGCGTCCAGCAGCAGGTCATGGCCCTGGCTCGGATCGAGACGGCCCACCGCGAGCAGCAACGGGCGGTCCACCGCGCCCAGTTCGGCCCGTTCCTTGTGGCGCGTCCGGTCGTGCTCCTCGGGCTCGTCCAGGGCGCCGCCGAGCCGGGGGCGCGGAATCGCGACCGGCGCGAGCCGTGCGTCACGGGCGCCCCGCTCGCGCGCCCGGTCCACGAGATCGGAACAGGCTCCGAGGACCACGGCGGCGGCCCGCGCCACCCGCCGCTCCATCAGATGCACCACCCCGGCGCGCGCGCCCTCGATGTGCGCCTTGGTGTGCCAGGTGATGACCAGGGGAACCCGCCGCCCGCCCCGGGGGCCGCGCAGTCCGCGCAGCGCCATCGAGGCCCGCAGCCCGGCCCGCAGGCCGTGCGCGTGGACCAGGTCGGCGTCCCAGCAGGCGCTGCGCAGCACGGCCACGCTCGCCGGGTCCATCCGCGGCGGGACGTCCACGAACCGCGCGCCCGCCCCGGTGAAGCCGTAGGCCTCCTCGGTCTCCGGCGTGGCACAGACGGTCACCCGCACCCCCCGCGCGACGAGCCCTTCGGCCAGCGAGCGGACATGCGCCGCACTGCCGGCGCTGCCGCGCCCGAGCACCTGGACCGTACGCAGCGGCGAGAGACCGTGCGCCGAGGTCGGGGTGCTGGTCACGTGGTCGGGCTCCTGGGTAGGTGGTGGGCGGTTCCGTACCGGTGGCCGGTCCGCTGTGTCGCGGCGCGCGGGCCGGCGGCCACCTGCCTGCCCGGCGGACGGGCGGGACACGGCGAGCGGGCCCAGGACTGCGCACCGCGCCCAGGATGCCAGCCCGGCAAGGTCAAATCGGCACCCTCCGGCCGCCGTTCCGGTGGGAAGTCTCACCTCGGCGCCCACCAGATCACCCACATGGGCGACAAACCGCCCGCGCGACTCAACGGCTCGTGTGGGTGACTCCACTCCCCGGAGTGCGCCTCGCGCTCTGGAACGGGGCGCGTGCGCCGCCACTCGGAGTGCGGCCGATGTTTGGCCGAATAAGGAGTTGATGCAGCGGGGAGGGCTGCCGGGAATGACCGTTGTGGGGGTGTATGGCCGTGGGTGACTGTGACTCGGAGGGTTCGGCGCGGGGCGGACGGCACGGCGGGACCGGGCTTGCGGGCCGCAGGCCCCGGATGGACGGTGGTCCCCGGACGGACGGGCGGCGCACCCCGGACGGGTAGCCCGCGGGGTAGCCGTCCGCCCGGTCGCTAACCCCGGCAGTCTCAGAGCGCGGCGGCCGCCCGGCTGACGCGGTCCCCCGCAGCCGCGGCGGTGATCAGCGCGGCGGCGTGCGCGGCCAGGCCGCGGCGGCCGTTGCCGGCGACGACGGCAAGGCCGAGCGCCGCACCGAGGGCGTGCGCCCCGGCGTCCCCGATCATCGTGCGCTCCCCGACGTCGTCGCCGAGGACGGCGGCAACCGCTCCCATGGGTGCGGCGGACAGCGGGCCCGCGGGACCGCGGCGCAGCAGCCCGGGTGCCCCGAGGGCCAGTACGGCGCCGGCCGCCCGGCCGGGCCGGACGTCCAGGAGGTTCACCAGGTGGGCCGAGCCCGCGATCACCACGCCCGCCAGCAGTTTGTCGGCCGGGCGCTCCTTGAGGAGGGCGCCGGCCGCGAGCCCGGCGGCGCCGATCCCGAACAGCTTCACGGCCCCGCTGGTGACCTCCCGCTGCCGGAGCGCTGAGAGGTGTGCCCGGAATCCGCGGCGTGGATCACCGGCGCCGAACACGTCGTCGTACGCGCCGCAGCCCCCGGCGGCCAGCACCGCCAGCGCCGTGGCGGCCCGGGCCCGGGCGGGCAGCCCGGGAGCTGTGGCGGCGGCGAGGGCGGTACCGGTGGCCGTGGCGAGACCCGCGTGCAGGTCCACGGTCCGGCCCGCGTAGTTCTTCCGCTCCCACAGGACGACACCGCCCGGCGGCCGCTTCCTGAGCACCGTGTACGCGGCCCGGGTCACGCCTGCCGCCCCCACGAGTGCCGCGATCCGTCCCCGCGCCCCACTGCCTGCCACCGCCACCATGTCGCTCCCCTCGCCCGGCGCGCTGTCGCGCTCGACTCCGGTCACCCTAGGAGGGCGGGCGGCCCGAACACGCGGAAGCGACGCCTCCGGCTGCGACGGCGGGTGGGAAACACGGTGCGCCCCTTGGCACGCACCATGCGCTACGTGCCCGTTCGCGCCGTCTCCAGCAGCTCCTCGGCGTGGGCGCGGGCCGTTTCGGAGTCCTCCTGGCCGGCCAGCATCCGGGAGAGTTCGCGGACCCGCTCCTCGCCCTCCAGGACCGTGACGCCGCTCCTGGTGACCGAGCCGTCGTTCGTCTTCGCCACCAGCAACTGGCGGTCCGCGAAGGCCGCGACCTGCGGGAGGTGGGTGACGACCACGACCTGCGCCGACTTCGCGAGCCTGGCCAGCCGCCTGCCGACCTCGACGGCCGCCTTGCCGCCGACCCCCGCGTCGACCTCGTCGAAGAGGTAGGTCGGTACGGGGTCGGAGCCCGCGAAGACCACCTCCACGGCGAGCATCACCCGGGAGAGCTCACCGCCGGACGCCCCCTTGGCGATCGGCCGGGGCGGTGCCCCCGGGTGCGGCGCCAGGAGGAGTTCGACCTCATCGGCGCCGGCCGGGCCGTAGGCCACCGTGCGGCCGTTGACCTCGATGCCGTCGGCGTCCTCGGCGACCTCGGTCTGGCGGATCTCGACGGTGACGCGCGCGTGCGGCATGGCGAGTTCGGCGAGTTCGGCGGTGACCGCCTCGGCGAAACGCTGCGCCGAGTCCGTGCGGGCATCCGTCAACGTTTGTGCCAATTCGCCCAGTTCGGCACGGAGTGCGTCCCGTTCGGCGGCCAGCTCGCCGATCCGGTCGTCGTCGCCGTCCAGTTCGTCGAGCCGGGCCGTGTTCTCCTCGGCCCAGGCCAGCACCTCCGCGATGTCCTGGCCGTACTTCCGGGTCAGCTGGTTCAGCGCCGCCCGGCGCTCCTCGACCGCGGCCAGCCTCAACGGGTCGGCGTCCAGGCCGTCCGCGTAACTGGCCAGCTCACCCGCCACGTCCGCCACCAGGATGCCGATCTCGCCGATCCGGTCGGCGAGCCCGGCGAGTTCCCGGTCGTGGCTGCGGACGGCCTCCAGGGCGCGGTGCGCGCCGGCGACCAGGGTGGTGGCGTCGACGCCCTCGGGGTCCTCGGGGTTGCCGGCCAGCGCGGCGTGCGCGAGGGTCGCGCCGGAGGCCAGCGCCTCGGCGTGACCGAGCCGCTCCGCCTCGGCGGCCAGCTCGGTGTCCTCGCCCGGCTGGGGCTCGGCCGCCGCGATCTCGTCGAGGCCGAAGCGCAGCAGATCGGCTTCCTGCGAGCGTTCGCGGGCCCGCGTCGTCAGCTCGTCCAGCTCGGTGGTGACGGCGCGCAGCCGGCGGTGGGCGCCGGTGTACTTGGCCAGCGGGCCCGCGACCGTGTCCCCGGCGTAGCGGTCCAGGGCCTGGCGCTGGCGGGCCGGGCGCAGCAGGCCCTGCTGGTCGGTCTGGCCGTGTACGGCGACCAGGTCGTCGGCCAGCTCCGCCAGGAGGCCGACCGGGACGGAGCGGCCTCCCACGTGGGCGCGTGAACGGCCCTCCGCGGAGAGCGTGCGGCTGATCAGCAGCGCCCCGTCGTCCAGCTCCGCACCGGCCTCCTCGGCCCGTATCGCGGCGGGGGCCTGGGGGCGGACGCCGATCCTGCCCTCCACCACCGCCGATTTGGCGCCGATCCGCACCAGGGCAGGGTCGGCGCGCCCGCCGAGCAGCAGGCCGAGGCTGGTGACGACCATGGTCTTGCCCGCGCCCGTCTCGCCGGTCACCGCCGTGAAGCCGGGGGACAGCTCGACAACGGCGTCGTCAATGACACCCAGGGACCGAATCCGCATCTCCTCCAACACGGATACGACCTTACGAGGTCCGGGGACCGCCCCGCGACGGCCTCCCCTCACTCCTGCCCCCGCCCCTGCGGAAAACCGCACCGAGGAACGGGGGGATTCCCCATGGTGCGTGATCACGCTGAGCCGTCACGCTGATCACAGTCCGGAACGAAAGGTGTGCCGATGTCCAGCGAATCGACGCAGGCGGGGCGACCCGGTCAGCGACCCGGTCGGCGTCCCGCCGGCGCAGAGGTGAGGAGGGGCCGCGGCCGCCAGGGGCCCGTCCGCCGGTGGTGGGCCCGGGTACGGGGCCTAGTGCGGCGCCCCCCGCCACCCCGCGACCGGGAGGGCGAACTTGGCGACCAGGCGATCCGTGAAGGAGGCATGGTGCAGGCGGGCCAGGCGTACGGGGACGGCGCCGCGGCGGACCTCGACGCGGGCGCCGGCGGGAAGTTCGACGCTGCGGCGGCCGTCGCACCACAGAATGCCGTGCGGGGTCTTGGGCTGGACCTCGACCGCCAGGACAGAACGGGGCGAGGTGACCAGCGGCTTGGCGAACAGCGCGTGGGCGCTGATCGGGACCATCAGCAGGGCCTCGACCTCGGGCCAGACCACCGGCCCGCCGGCCGAGAAGGCGTACGCGGTCGAACCGGTCGGCGTCGCGCAGACCACTCCGTCGCCGCCGAACCGCGAGACGGGCCGGCCGTCGACCTCGGTCACGACCTCCAGCATCCGCTCCCGGGCGGCCTTCTCCACCGAGGCCTCGTTGAGGGCCCAATCGGTGTGCACGACATTGCCGTTGTTGCGGACGAGGACATCGAGCGTCATCCGCTCCTCGACCTCGTAGGCGCGGGTGACGACCCGGTCGACGACCTTGTCGAGGTCGTCCCGCTCGGCCTCCGCGAGGAAGCCGACCCGTCCGAGGTTGACGCCCAGCATCGGGACCCCGGACGTCCGGGCGAAGTCCGCGCCGCGCAGCAGCGTGCCGTCCCCGCCCAGGACCACCAGGAGTTCGCAGCCCTCGGCGGCGCACTGCTCGGAGTCGACGCGCTGGACCGACGACGGCAGCGGCAGATCCGCCGCCTCCTCCGCCAGCACCCGCACCCCGATACCGCTGCGCAGCAGTCCCTGGACGACGAGTTCGGCGCTGCGGATGGCCGCGGGGCGGCCCGTGTGGGCGAGCAGGAACACCGTCCGCCCGGCTCCGGCGTTCTCGTGTGCTGCGCTGCCTTCAACTGCCTGGGTAGTGGTCAACGAGGCCCCTCCGCCACTGCACGGTCGACGTCCGCCGGGTCGAGTACAGGCGCCCCGGCGCGCAGCCACAGAAAGTACTCGACATTCCCGGAAGGTCCAGGCAGTGGGCTCGCAGTTACGCCAAGTACGCCAAATTCCAGTGCGGCGGCCCGGTCGGCGACCGCGCGTACGGCCTCGGCGCGCAGCTCTGCGCTGCGCACCACCCCGCCGCTGCCCAGCCGCTCCTTGCCGACCTCGAACTGCGGCTTGACCATCAGCACCAGGTCAGCGCCGGGCGCCGCACAGCGGGCCAGCGCGGGCAGTACGAGCCCCAGCGGGATGAAGGAGAGATCGCCGACGACGAGGTCGACGGGCTCCGAGTCGATCTGCTCCAGCGTCAGTTCACGTACGTTGGTGCGGTCCTTCACGGTGACCCGCTCGTCGCTCTGGAGCGACCAGGCGAGCTGTCCGTATCCGACGTCGACGGCGACGACATGATGGGCCCCGGCGCGCAGCAGGACATCGGTGAAGCCACCGGTCGAGGCGCCCGCGTCCAGCGCCCGGCGGCCCTCGATCTTCAGGCCGAGCGGGACGAAGGCGGCGAACGCGCCGGCGAGCTTGTGGCCGCCGCGCGAGACGTAGTCCGGGTCGCTCTCGTCCTCGCGGACGACCACGGCCGCGCTGGTCTCCACCTGGGTGGCCGGTTTGGTCGCGGTCGCCCCGCCGACGGTCACCCGGCCCGCGGCGATCAGCTGGCTCGCGTGCTCCCGCGACCGGGCCAGCTTGCGGCGCACCAGCTCCGCGTCGAGTCGGCGTCGTGCCACTCCTGCCACCTGTGGTTCAGCTCCTGTTGTCGTGCGGCGTCGGGAAAGTCGAAGAAGGCGCGGGCGGCCCGGGGTGCTGGTCGAGACCGGCCAGCACATCGCGCAGCCCACGGTGCACATCCTCGTACACCTGCAGGTGTCCGCTCGCGGGGAGGTGGTCGGCGTCGGCGAGGCGCCGCAGCCGGACGTCGACGGCGGTCTCACCGGTCGGGGTCACTCCCACCCCGATGGGCTGCGGCCCGGCGGGCTCCTCCGGCCCGGCCGCGGTGCCCGGCCGGCCCTGGCCGCCCGGCTCGGCGGTAGCGTCCGGCCCGAGGAGACCGGACAGCACACCGTCCGCGGTGTGCACCGCTCCGCTGCCCTCGCGCTGCGCGGGCTCCCCTGCTTCCGGGGGCTGCACGGGTTCCCCGGGCGCGGCTTCCGCGGGCGCCTCCGGCTCCGGGCCGGACGTCGGCTCTTCCATGCCCCCGACGCTACCCCGACGAAGCCGGTCGAGGACGTACGAGCCGTCCCCGACCTGGCGTATCGTCGCTCACGATGGCAACCCTCGACCAGTGCCGCGCCGCTCTCGACCGGCTGGCCCAGAACCTGTCCTCGGCAGACGGCGGCGTCCGCCACGCCGCCTCGTTCGACCGCTCGCTCAGCTGCCGCATCACCGACCTCGATGTGACCTTTCTCGGGCGGCTGGCCGACGGCACCATCCAGGAGGTGACCAGCGTCCCCGGCCCGCCCCCGCACAAGGCCGAGATCCGGCTGTCCATGGCAGGCGACGACCTGGTGGCCCTGGTCGACGGGGAGCTGAACTTCGCCAAGGCCTGGGGCAGCGGCCGCGTCAAGCTGGAGGCCGGCCTGCGCGACCTCCTGCGTCTCAGGACGCTGCTGTAAGGCGAGCGCGGTCCGGCGGACCGCGCCCCTCAGCCGTAACCCCTCACCCGGGGCGCGCTTGCTTGGAAAGCTCTCCCCTACTCCCCGCCTCGCCCTACCCCCTCGGGTGCCTTCTCCTGCGTCGTGCGGCCGGCCCGGGAGCCGCCGTTGCGGGGCTTGCGCGCGGCGGGGACGACCAGGGGGGTGCCGGTCTCGGGGTCGTCGATGATCTGGCAGCCGAGGCCGAAGACCTCCTCCACCAGTTCCGCGGTGACGATGTCGGCCGGTGCGCCCTCGGCGATGACGGCACCGCCCTTCATGGCGATGAGGTGCGTCGCGTAGCGGGCCGCGTGATTGAGGTCGTGCAGCACGGCGACCAGGGTGCGCCCCTGCTCCTCGTGCAGTTCGGCGCACAGGTCGAGCACCTCGATCTGGTGCTGGATGTCCAGATAGGTCGTCGGCTCGTCCAGCAGGAACAGCGGGGTCCGCTGAGCGAGCGCCATCGCGATCCACACCCGCTGCCGCTGCCCGCCGGACAGCTCGTCGACATAGCGGTCGGCCAGTTCACCGACGCCGGTGGCGGCCATGGACTCCCCGACGATCCGCTCGTCCTCGGGCGACCACTGCCGCAGCAGCCCCTGGTGCGGATAGCGGCCGCGGGCCACCAGGTCCGCCACGGTGATCCCGTCCGGGGCGACCGAGGACTGCGGCAGCAGCCCGAGCGTCCTGGCGACCTTCTTGGCCGGCAGCGAGGAAATCGCCGCGCCGTCCAGCAGGACCGAGCCACGGGCCGGCTTGAGCATCCGCGACAGCGCGCGCAACAGCGTGGACTTGCCGCAGGCGTTCGGGCCGACGATGACCGTGAAGGAGTTGTCGGGGATGGCGACCGAGAGGTTCTCGGCGATGACCCGCTGGTCGTAGGCGAGGGTGACGTTCTCGGCCGTGAGACGGCTCACTTCGGAACTCCTGGGGTTGTCGTGTCACTGCTGTTGCCCGGTCCGGCACCGGGCGCACCGTCTCCTGCCGGGGGCCGCGCCGTCGCCCGGCCCGTACGGGAGGCCCGCCCGGCACCGGTGGCGCCGCACTCCGGCGCCCGCCGCCCGGCCCGTTCCCGCCTCGCCGCCCGGCGGCTCATACCCGTCCCGCCTTGCGCTCCGTGGCCAGCAGCCACAGCAGATAGCCGCCGCCGAGGACACCGGTGAGCACGCCCACCGGCAGCTGGTCGGCGCCGAAGAGCCGCTGTGACGCCCAGTCGGCGGCGACCAGCAGCACGGACCCCATGAGGGCGGACAGCACCAGGTTGGGACCCGGCAGGGGGGCGCTCCCCCCGCCCCGCCGCCAACGCGGGAGGTTCATCCGGCGCGCCAGCTGGGGTGCGGTGAGAGCGACGAAGGAGATCGGCCCGGCGGCCGCGGTGCCGGCGGCGACCAGCACGACCGCCGCCAGCAGCACGACCACGCGGACCCGGTCGACCCGCACACCGAGGGCGTACGCGGCGTCGTCGCCCATCTCCAGCATGCGCAGCGGCCGCCCGTTGAACAGCAGCAGCGGAACGAGGACGGCGCAGACCGCGGCCAGCGGGCGGACCTGGTCCCAGTCGCGGCCGTTGAGGGAGCCGGTCATCCAGGTGGTGGCCCGGGTCGCCTCGACGATGTTGGCCTTGGTCATCAGGAAGAGCACGACCGCGTAGAGCATGGCGCTCGCTCCGATGCCGACGAGCACGAAGCGGTAGCCGTGGATGCCCTTCTTCCAGGCGAGCAGGAAGATGGCGAGGCCGGTGCCCACCCCGCCGGCCACCGCTCCGGCGGCGACCCCGACGGCCCCGGCCTGGAAGTAGACGATGGCGACCAGGGCGCCGACGGACGAGCCCTGGGCGAAGCCGAGGACGTCCGGACTGCCCAGCGGGTTGCGGGAGACGGTCTGGAAGACCGCCCCGGAGATCCCGAACGCGGCGCCGACCAGCAGCCCCACCAGCACCCGCGGCAGCCGCAGTTCGTTCACGATGTACTGCTGGCCGGGGTCCCCGCCGCCGGTGAGCGCGGCGAGCACGTCGGCCGGCGTCATGGGGTAGTCCCCGGAGCCGATCAGGGCGACGGCGGCGGCCACCGCGACGGCCAGCAGCAGCAGTCCGACCACCGTGGCCCGCATGTCCAGGCGCAGCGAGAGCCCGCCCCCGGTGCGTACCGCCCGCACCCGCCCGGCCGCCTTCTCCGGGGACTTCCCGGCCTCGGTCCCCGCCGCTTCCCCGGTCTTCACGGTCGCGCTCACAGCTGGGCCATCCTCCGACGTCGTACGAGATAGATGAAGACCGGGCCGCCGAGCACGGCGGTGACGATGCCGACCTGCAGCTCGCCGGGCCGGGCCACGACCCGGCCGAGGACGTCGGCGCCGAGCAGCAGGACCGGTGAGAGCACCGCGGAGTACGGCAGAATCCAGCGCAGATCGGGCCCGGTGACGGCCCGTACGGCATGCGGAACCATCAGGCCCACATAGACGATCGGGCCGCACGCCGCGGTCGCCCCGCCGCACAACAGGGTGACGGCGAGCATCCCCAGCACCCGGGTGCGGGTCAGCCGGGCACCCAGCGCCCGCGCCTGGTCGTCGCCGAGCGCGATGGCGTTCAGCGGCCGGGCGATCAGCAGCGCGAGGACGCCGCCCACCGCCAGGAACGGGGCGATGCCGGTGACCGTCGGCACGGTGGCCGAGGCCAGTGAACCCACCGTCCAGAAGCGCATCTTGTCCAGCGCCGCGGTGTCCATCAGGTTGACCGCGTTGATGTACCCGACGAGGACGGCGGTCAGCGCGGTGCCCGCCAGGGCGAGCCGTACGGGCGTGGCGCCGCGGGTGCCGCCGAGGACGTACACCGCGGCGTTGACCACCGCGGCACCGGCGAACGCGAACCACACATAGCCGGTCAGCGAGGTGATGCCGAAGAAGCTGATGGCGGTGACGACCGCAGCCGAGGCGCCGGCGTTGATACCGAGAACTCCCGGGTCCGCCAGGGGATTCCGGGTCAGCGCCTGCATGACCGTGCCGGCCAGCCCGAGCGCCGCGCCGACGATCAGGCCGAGCAGGGTGCGCGGGAGCCGGACGTCGCGGATGACCACGTCGGTATCGGAACCGGAGTAGTGGAACACCCCGTGCCACACCTGGCCGAGGGGGATCTGTTTGGCGCCGACGGCGATACCGAGGACGACGATGACGGCCAATACGGCCACGGAGACCACGAGTCCGGTGGGGCGCAGGAGGGGGCGCCGCCGGGGTGTCACGGGGTCCGGAGCCTTTGCCGCTTCGGGGGGACTGTCAACCAACACGATAGTTAGGTTAGCCTACCCTCACATT
Source organism: Streptomyces sp. NPDC048612 (assembly GCF_043199295.1). NCBI lineage: Bacteria > Bacillati > Actinomycetota > Actinomycetes > Kitasatosporales > Streptomycetaceae > Streptomyces > Streptomyces sp. NPDC048612. The sequence continues at coordinate 12,316 of NZ_JBICVV010000041.1, read as the reverse complement.
CGACTCGCAGTCCCTCCCAGAGAGAAGTGCACCCATGAGCACCTCCCGAAACGTCACTCCGTCCCGCCGCGGCATCCTGGCCGCGGGCGGCGCCGTCGGCATCGGCGCCCTGCTGGCCGCATGCGGCGGGGACAAAGGCTCGGGAGGCGCCAACGAGGGAGGCAAGTCGGGTCCTTGGTCCTTCACCGACGACCGCAAGCAGAAGGTCTCGCTGAAGAACAGCCCCCAGCGTATCGTCGCCTTCACCGGCACCGCGGCCGCACTGCACGACTTCGGGATCGACGACCAGATCGTCGGCGTCTTCGGCCCCACCAAGCTCAAGAACGGCAAGGCCGACCCGCAGGCCGGTGACCTGGACATCGACAAGGTCACCATCATCGGCAACGCGTACAACCAGTTCAACGTCGAGAAGTACGCCTCGCTGCGCCCCGACCTGCTGGTGACGAACATGTACGAGCCGGGCGCGCTGTGGTTCGTGCCGGACGACAGCAAGGACAAGATCACCCCGCTGGCGAAGACCGTCGCCCTCACCTCGTCCCGGGTCTCGCTCCTCAAGATCATCGAGCGCTACGCCGACCTGGCGAAGTCGCTCGGCGCCGACCTGCAGGCCAAGAAGGTCACCGACGCCAAGGCCCGCTTCGAGAAGGCCTCCGCGGCGCTGCGCAAGGCCGCCAAGTCCCACCCGGTCAAGGTGCTCGCCTGCTCCGGCAGCCCGGACCTCTTCTACGCCTCCAACCCCGGCATCAACGCCGACCTCATGTACTACAAGTCCCTCGGCGTCGATCTGATCGTTCCCGACAAGCTGGACAAGGGCGGCTACTTCGAGAGCCTGAGCTGGGAGAACGCCGACAAGTACAAGGCCGACGTGCTCCTGCTGGACAACCGGACCGCCACCCTCCAGCCCAAGGACCTGGCGGCCAAGCCCTCCTGGGCCAAGCTGCCCGCCGTCAAGGCCGGCCAGATCACCCCGTGGTCGAGCGAGCCGCGCTTCTCCTACGCGGGCGCCGCCCCGCTCATCGAGTCGCTCGCCAAGGCCATCGAGGGCGCCAAGAAGGCCAAGTGACGTACGGCCGCGGTGGATCGGACCCGGACCGGAACGCCCCCGGCCGCCACGGTCCACCGCGGCCCCCACGCACCACCTCCGCGGCGCACCCCGCCGCGCCGCACCACCCCGAAAGCCGCCGCACCACCCCACCGAACAGTCCCCGCCCCGTTCCCGGGAGGTCCCCCACATGACCACGACCGCCGCCCCGGCCACCGCGCCGTTCCGCTTCTTCGATGTGCACGTCGTACGGACCCGACGGCTGAGCCCCTCCGTGGTGCGGGTCACCTTCGGCGGTGAACGGCTGGCCGAACTGGCCTCCGGCGGTCGTGACCAGCGCTTCAAGCTCTTCCTCCCGCAGCCCCACCAGGACCGCCCGGTCTTCGAGGACACCGGCGACGGCTGGTACACCACCTGGCGGGCGCAGGACCCGGACGAGCGGCCGCTGATGCGCTCGTACACCATCCGTGAACAGCGCCACGAGCCGCGGGAGTTCGACGTCGACTTCGCGCTGCACGGCGCCGGGCCGGAGGCCGGTCCGGCGGCGGGCGGGCCCGCCTCCCGCTGGGCCGCCCGCGCCCTGCCCGGCGACCGGCTGACCGTCCTCGCCCCGGCCGTCGAGGACAACGGCGGCGTCGACTTCCGCCCGCCGGCCGGCACCGACTGGATTCTGCTCACCGGTGACGAGACGGCCCTGCCCGCGATCGCCGGCATCCTGTCCTGGCTCTCCCCCGGCACCCACGCCCAGGTCTACCTGGAGATCGCGCACGAGGACGACCGGCAGCAGCTGCCGTCCTTCGCCGACACCCACATCACCTGGCTCGTCCGGGACGGTTCCGCCGCCGCGAGCCGCGAGCCGGTGCTCGACGCCCTGCGCGCCGCGGAGTTCCCCGAGGGCACGCCGTACGCCTGGGTCGCCGGTGAGGCCGGCACCGTCAAGTCGGTGCGCCGGCACCTCGTCCGCGAGCGCGGCATCGACCGCAGGGCCGTCAAGTTCACCGGCTACTGGCGCCGCGGCGCCTCCGAGGAAGAGCTGCTCGCGGAGCTGACGGCCGGTGCCGCGGCGTCCGCCGACGACTGATCCGGGCGGGCCGCGGCGCCGGCCCTCACCTGCCGATCCGCGCCAGCGCCTGCCGGGCGTCCGCCCCGTAACTGCCGTCCCCCGCCGCCGTCCAGGCCGCCGCGCACAGCGCCCGCAGCCCGTCGAGCGGGGTTCCCTCGCCCTCCACCAGGAGCCGGTCCCCGGCCGTCTCGGCCCGCCAGCCGCCGCACCGGAAACCGACGTCCGCCGCGGTGACCTCCGGCTGCGGTGTCAGCAGCCCGCGCAGGTCCTCGTCCACGTAGGCGGGGCGGTGCTGCGGCGGGGCGGCCAGCAGCTCGGCCGGGGTGGTGACGCCGGTGAGCACCAGCAGCGAGTCGACCTCGCCATTGGAGGCCCCCTCGATGTCGGTGTCGAGCCGGTCGCCGATCACCAGCGGCCGCCGCGCACCGGTCCGCAGCACCGTCTCCCGGTGCATCGGCGGCTGCGGCTTGCCCGCCACCTGTGGGGTGCCGCCCGCCGCGGTCCGGACCACCTCCACCAACGCGCCGTTGCCGGGGGCGATCCCGCGCTCCTTGGGGATCGTCAGATCCGTGTTGGACGCGAACCAGGGCACCCCGCGCTGCACCGCGTACGCGGCCTCCGCCAGCCGCTCCCAGTCCAGCGAGGGGTCGAAGCCCTGCACCACGGCCGCCGGGTCGTCGTCCGCCGAACCGACCGGGACCAGGCCCCGCTCGCGCAGCGCCACCCGCAGCCCCTCACCGCCGACGGCCAGCACCCGCGCGCCCGCCGGCACCTGTTCGGAGATCAGCCGCGCCACCGCCTGCGCCGAGGTGATCACGTCGTCCGGTCCGGTCGGGAGGCCAAAACCGGACAGCTGGTCGGCGACGGCCTGGGGGGTCCGTGCGGCGTTGTTGGTCACATAGGCGAGGTGCATCCCGCCCTCGCGGGCGTGTGTCAGCGATTCCACGGCATGTTCGATGGCCTGTCCGCCGGCGTAGACCACCCCGTCCAGATCCAGCAGCGCGGTGTCGTATGCCTCGCTCAGCGCCTGCCGGGACCCGTCGGGCCGCCCGCGAACCTGCTCGTTCATGCCGTCTCGCTCCTCACTCCACGCGGCGGGCCGGCGATCCGCCGCCCCGGGGGGGCGCGGTCACCGCACCGTGGGGACCCTCGCCCTCCACTTCGCGCATACCGATATTTCCAGCCACGCACGGGCTGTCCCCCGATCTTCCCTCATCCGCCCGGCGGCATAGCATTCTTCAATGACCCGTACCGACGGCCTCCGCCTCCTCCCGTTCCGCGGACTGCGTTATGCCCCGGAGCGGGTCAGCAGCCTGACCGCTGTGATGTCCCCGCCGTACGACGTGGTGGTCCGGCCGGACGGCGTGCGCCATCTGGAGACCGCCGATCCGTACAACATCGTCCGGCTGATCCTCCCGCACGCCGCGGACCCCACCACCCGCCACCGCCAGGCCGCCGAGACCCTGCACCGCTGGCGCGGCGAGGGCGTGCTGACGCAGGACGCCGAACCCGCGCTGTACGTCTACGAGCAGCGCTCCGGCGGGATGCTCCAGCGCGGCCTGATCGGGGCGCTGCGCCTGGACGGTCCGGTGCTGCCGCACGAGGGCGTCATCCCCGAGGTGGTCGAGGACCGGGCCGCCCTGATGCGCGCGGCGGCCGCGAACTTCGAACCGCTGCTGCTGTCCTACCGCGGCGAGGGCACCGCGACCGGCGCCGCCGCAGTCATCGAGCGCGTGGTGGAGGGCGAACCGCTGCTCGCCACCACCACGGAGGACGGTTTCGCGCACCGCCTGTGGGCGGTCACCGATCCCGCCGACCTCACCGCCGTCGACGACGACCTCACCCGCCGGCAGGCCCTCATCGCCGACGGCCACCACCGCTGGGCCACCTACCAGCGGCTGTACGAGCAGCAGCCCGGCGCCACCGCCGGCTCGCCCTGGGCCTCCGGTCTGGTGCTGCTGGTGGACACCGCCCGCTATCCGCTCCAGGTCCGCGCGATCCACCGGGTACTGCCGCATCTGCCGCCCGCCAAGGCGCTGGCGGACCTGGCCGGCGCCTTCCGCGTCCGCGCCCTCCCGGGTGAGCTGTCCGCCGCGCTGGCGGCCCTGGAGGAGACGCCCGGCACCGCCTTCGTCCTGGCCGGCGGGCCGGACGCGTTCCACCTCCTGGACCGTCCCGATCCCGCGCTGCTGGACCGGACGATCCGCCGGGACCGGCCCGAGGCCTGGCGGCAGTTGGACGCCACCGTGCTGCACTCCGTCCTGCTGGACGAGGTCTGGCACATCCCCGACCACCCGTCGGACATCGGCTATCTGCATCACACCGGAGCCGCCGTCGAGCAGGCCGCCCGGCACGGCGGCACGGCGGTGCTGATGCGCGCCACCTCGGAGGAGACGGTCCGCCAGCTCGCCGAGTGCGGCGTGACGATGCCGCGGAAGTCCACCTCCTTCGGCCCCAAGCCCGCCACGGGTCTGGTCCTGCGCACCCTGGACGACCGCGACGGCTGATCTCCCCCGGCACGGGCACCTCCGGCACCCCCAGCCCCGCCCGCGACCTAGTTAGGTTAGGCTTACCTCACTGCGTCGCCGGGCGGGTCTCCCTGCCCCTGCGTACACCCCGCCCTGCGCAGGACGTGGTCAACTCCGCACCAGGGAGGACATCTTCATGAGTCTCCTCGCGCACTCTGCCGAGGACCCGGCCGACAACCGGGCGTATCTGCTCAACAACGGCACGGCCGGGCACTACCGAAGCGCGGTCACCGAGAGCGTTACCCGGATCAGCGCCAAAATAGCCGGCACCACCCGCCCGTTCACCGGTACCACCGTCGACGGCCTCACCCCCACCGTCTCCGGCGTCGACCTCGACGCACCGCTGCACGACGCGACCGCCGCACTCGACGAACTCGAAGAGGTCTACCTCCGCGACGCCGTCTACTTCCACCACCCCCGCTACCTCGCGCACCTCAACTGCCCCGTGGTGATCCCCGCCCTCGTCGGCGAGGCCGTGCTCTCCGCCGTCAACTCCTCCCTGGACACCTGGGACCAGAGCGTGGGCGGCACGCTGATCGAGCGCCGGCTGATCGACTGGACCGCCGAGCGGATCGGCCTGGGCGAGGCGGCCGACGGCATCTTCACCAGCGGCGGCAGCCAGTCCAACCTCCAGGCCATGCTGCTCGCCCGCGACGAGGCCTGCCGCCGGGAGCTGACCCGCGAGGGCGCGACGGACGCCCGGCTCACCGACGTCCTGCCCCGGCTGCGCATCCTCACCTCCGAATGCAGCCACTTCAGCATCCGCAAGTCGGCCACCCTGCTCGGCATGGGCGCGGAAGCGGTCATCGCCGTCCCCAGCGACGAGAACAAGCGGATGCGCACCGACGAGCTGGCCGCCGAACTGGCGCGCTGCGAACGCGACGGCCTGATACCCATGGCCGTCGTCGCCACCGCCGGCACCACCGACTTCGGCTCCATCGACCCGCTCCCCGAGATCGCCGGTCTGTGCGCCGGATACGGCGCCTGGATGCACGTCGACGCCGCCTACGGCTGCGGACTGCTGGTCTCCCGCCGCCGCGCCCTGCTGTCCGGCATCGAGCGCGCCGACTCGGTGACCGTCGACTACCACAAGTCCTTCTTCCAGCCGGTCAGTTCCAGCGCCGTCCTGGTCCGCGACCGCGCCACGCTGAAGCACGTCACCTACCACGCGGACTACCTCAACCCCCGCCGCATGGTGGAACAGCGCATCCCCAACCAGGTCGACAAGTCTATCCAGACCACGCGCCGCTTCGACGCCCTCAAGCTCTGGCTCACCCTGCGCATCATGGGCGCCCAGGCCGTCGGTGAACTCTTCGACGAGGTCGTCGACCGGGCCGCGGACGCCTGGAAACTGCTGCATGACGACCCCCGCTTCGACGTCGTCGTCGAGCCCCAGCTGAGCACCCTGGTCTTCCGGTACGTCCCCTCCACCGACCAGGACCCCGAACTCAGCGACCGGGTCAATCTGCACGCCAGGGAAGCCCTCTTCGCCTCCGGTGAGGCGATCGTCGCGAGCACCGTCGTCGACGGCCGCCACTACCTCAAGTTCACCCTGCTCAACCCGGAGACCACGCTGGAGGACATCGCCACCGTCCTCGACCTGATCGCCGACCACGCCGGCAGCTTCCTCGCCGAGCAGCCCCGGCCGGCGCTCAGCGCGCGCTGACCCCTCCCCCACCGACCGTCCCCATCGGAGACTCTGTGTCCGCCCCTTACGACTTCATCGCCATCGGCCTCGGCCCGTTCAACCTGGGCCTGGCCTGCCTGACCGAACCCATCGACGGACTCGACGGCCTGTTCCTGGACGACAAGGCGTCCTTCGACTGGCACCCCGGCATGATGCTGGACAGCAGCCACCTCCAGGTCCCCTTCCTCGCCGACCTGGTCACCCTCGCCGACCCCACCTCCTCCTTCTCGTTCCTGAACTACCTCAAGGAATCGGGCCGACTGTACTCGTTCTACATCCGCGAGAACTTCTATCCGCTGCGCGCCGAGTTCAACGACTACTGCCGCTGGGCGGCCGGCAAACTCGACTCCGTCCGCTTCGGCCACCGGGTCACCACCGTCGAGTACGACGAGGGCGACGAGCTCTACACCGTCCACGCCCAGCAGCCCACCGGCGAACGCCACACCTTCCGCGCCCGCAGGCTCGTCCTGGGCACCGGCACCCCGCCGCACATCCCGGACTCCTGCCGGGACCTGGGCGGTGACCTGCTGCACAACGCCGGCTACCTCGACGCCAAGGCCGCCCTCCAGGCCAAGGACAGCATCACCCTCATCGGCAGCGGCCAGAGCGCGGCCGAGATCTACTTCGACCTGCTCCAGGACATCGACAGCCACGGCTACCACCTGACCTGGGCCACCCGCTCCCCCCGCTTCTTCCCCCTCGAATACACCAAGCTCACGCTGGAGATGACCTCCCCGGAGTACGTGGACTACTTCCACGCCCTCCCGCCGGCCACCCGCGACCGCCTCAACGCCACCCAGAAGCACCTCTACAAGGGCATCGACTCGGAGCTGATCAACGACATCTTCGACCTGCTCTACCAGAAGAACCTGAGCGGCCCGGTCCCCACCCGCCTCCTCACCAACACCGCCCTGCAGCAGGCGAGTTACGACGAGGCTTCCGGCACCTACACCCTGGGCCTGCGCCAGGAGGAGCAGGGCACGGACTTCGCCCTCGACACCCAGGGCCTGATCCTCGCCACCGGCTACCGCTACCGCGTACCGGACTTCCTCTCCCCCGTCCGCGACCGCATCGTCTGGGACGACGCCGGCCGCTACGACGTGGCGCGCAACTACAGCATCGACACCACCGGCCGCGGCATCTTCGTGCAGAACGCCGAGCTGCACACCCACGGCTTCGTCACCCCCGACCTCGGCATGGCCGCCTACCGCAACGCGAGCATCATCCGCGAACTGCTCGGCCGCGAGTACTACCCGGTCGAAAAGGCCATCGCCTTCCAGGAGTTCGCCGCTCCGGCCGGTCCGCACCACCCCATGGAGCTGCCGGTATGAGCACCCCCGTCTTCACCCGCACCGACGCCGCCCTCGGGGAGTTCTCGCTCCGCCCGGTCGACCCGCACGGTGACGCCGAGCTGCTGCACCGCTGGGTCACCCACCCCAAGGCCGCCTTCTGGCTGATGCAGGACTGCGACCTCCCCGCCGTCGAGAAGGAGTTCGCGCGGATAGCCGCCGACCCCTTCCACCACGCCTTCCTCGGCCTGCACAACGGCACCCCGGCCTTCCTCATGGAGCGCTACGACCCCGCCCACCGCGAACTCGTCGGCATCCACACCGCCGAGCCCGGCGACGTCGGCATGCACTTCCTGTCGGCGCCCACCGACACCCCCGTGCACGGCTTCACCCTCGCCGTGATCACCACCGTCATGGAGATGCTCTTCGACGACCCGGCCAACCGCCGCGTCGTCGTCGAGCCCGACGCGCGCAACACCGCCGTACACGCCCTCAACAAGGCCGTCGGCTTCGAGATCCTGCGCACCGTCTCGCTCCCCTCCAAAGACGCCTACCTCAGCACCTGCACCCGCGACCAGTTCCTGGCCACCCGAGGAGACCACCGATGACCGCCCCCTCCGACGGCACCCCGCCCCTCTCCGCACAGGACGCCGTCGCCCACCTCACCCCCGGCCTGTGGGCCCGCGCCAACCGGCTGCTGATCCGCAAGGGCCTCGCCGAGTTCGCCCATGAGCGGCTGTTCACGCCCCAGCGCCTCCCCCAGGACGGCCACTACGCCGTACGCAGCGACGACGGCAGCACCGAGTACCGCTTCGCCGCCCGCAGACGAGCACTGGACCACTGGCAGATCGACGCCGACAGCATCACCCGGCACCGCGACGGCAGCGAACTCCCCCTGGACGCGCTGGCGTTCTTCCTCGAACTCCACACGTCGCTGGGCCTCGGCGAGGCGATCCTCCCGGTCTACCTGGAGGAGATCAGCTCCACCCTCTCCGGCACCGCCTACAAGCTCGCCGCCGACGGACCCGGCGCCGCCGACCTCGCGAAGGCCGACTTCCAGGCCATCGAGACCGGCATGACCGAGGGCCACCCCTGCTTCGTCGCCAACAACGGCCGGCTCGGCTTCGGCATCCACGAGTACCACGCCTACGCCCCGGAGACCGCGGCCCCGCTCCGGCTGATCTGGCTCGCCGCCCACCGCGACCACGCCACCTTCACCGCCGGCGCCGGCCTCGACTACGACGCCCTCATCCGCGACGAACTCCCCGACACGACCCGCGCCCGCTTCGCCGACACCCTCACCACGCTCGGCCTCGACCCCGCGGACTACTACTTCTTCCCCGCCCACCCCTGGCAGTGGTGGAACAAGCTCTCCGTCACCTTCGCCGCCGAGGTCGCCCAGCAGCGCCTGGTGTGCCTGGGCCCCGGCGACGACGCCTACCTGGCCCAGCAGTCCATCCGCACCTTCTTCAACACCACCAGCCCCACCAAGCACTACGTCAAAACGGCGCTCTCCGTCCTCAACATGGGCTTCATGCGCGGCCTCTCCGCGTCCTACATGGAAGCCACCCCGGCCATCAACGACTGGCTGGCCCGCCTCATCGACGCCGACGACACCTTCCGCGCCGCCCGCTTCTCGATCATCCGTGAGCGCGCCGCCATCGGCTACCACCACCGCCAGTACGAGGAAGCCACCGCCAAGGGCTCCCCGTACCGGAAGATGCTCGCCGCCCTGTGGCGGGAAAGCCCCGTCCCCACCCTCGAACCGGGCCAGCGCCTGGCCACCATGGCCTCGCTGCTGCACGTCGATAACGACGGCGGCTCCCTCACCGCCGCCCTCATCGAGGAGTCCGGCCTGGAGCCCGCCGTCTGGCTGCGCCGCTACCTGGACGCCTACCTGACCCCGGTCCTGCACTCCTTCTACGCCTACGACCTAGTCTTCATGCCGCACGGCGAGAACGCCATCCTGGTCGTCGAGGACGGCTCCGTGGCCCGCGTGATCTTCAAGGACATCGCCGAGGAGATCGCCGTCATGGACCCCGACGCGGTCCTGCCGCCCGCCGTCGAACGCATCCGCGCCGACGTCCCCGAGGACAAGAAACTGCTGTCCGTCTTCACCGACGTCTTCGACTGCTTCTTCCGCTTCCTCAGCAGCACCCTCGACGACCAGGGCGTCCTCGACGAGGACACCTTCTGGCGCACGGTCGCCTCCTGCGTCACCGACTACCAGGCGGCCAACCCCCACCTCGCCGAGAAGTTCGAGCGCTACGACCTGTTCACCGACGAGTTCGCGCTCTCCTGCCTCAACCGCCTCCAGCTGCGCAACAACCAGGAGATGGTCGACCTCCAGGACCCCGCGGGCGCCCTCCAGCTCATCGGCACCCTCCGCAACCCGATCGCCCCCTACGCACCGGCCTCCTGACCCCTCCCCATACGCCGAAGGGCGGGACCCCACCACGGGGTCCCGCCCTTCTTCGTCATGCCCTACGCCGGATCACACCGGCGGCCGGCTCACTCCTTCGCGGAGCCCGGCTCGTCCGCCGCACCGCCGGCCTCGGCCTCGGCCTCACCCAGCTCGTCGTCCTCTTCCAGCGCGTCGGTGAAGTCCACGCCGTCCAGCTCCGCGAGCCGGTCCGAGGCGTTCGTCGTGCCGCCCTGGTCGGCTTCCAGCGCCCGCGCGAACCAGTCGCGTGCCTCGTCCTCGCGCCCGACCTCCAGCAGCGCGTCGGCGTACGCGTACCGCAGCCGCGCGGTCCACGGGTGCACCGCACTCGACGCGAGCTCCGGGCTCTGCAGCGTCACCACGGCCGCGTCCGCCTGGCCCATGTCCCGCCGGGCACCCGCCGCGACCAGCCGCATCTCGACCTGTCCGGCCTTGTCGAGCTTCTGCACCTCGGGCTCACCGGCCATGGCCATCGCCTTCTCCGGCCGCCCGAGACCCCGCTCGCAGTCCGCCATGACGGGCCACAGCTCCACGCTGCCGGTCATCCGCCGCGCCGCCCGGAACTCCGCCAGCGCCTCGCTGTACTTGCCGGCCGCGTACGCCGCGAAGCCCGCGGCCTCCCGCACCGCCGCGACCCTGGACGCCAGCCGCAGCGCCACCCGCGAGTACCCGTACGCCTGCTCCGGGTCCTCGTCCAGCAGCCTCGCCACCATCACCAGGTTCTTGGCGACGTCATCGGCGAGCGTCTTCGGCAGGCTCAGCAGCTCCTGACGCACGTCCTTGTCGATCTCGTCACCGGTGACGTCCTCCGGAATCGGCAGCCGCTTGATCGGCTCCCGGTCCCGGTCCCGCCGGTCATCCCGACGATCGTCCCGCCGGTCATCGCGCCCCCGGCCACCGCCGTACGGCCGACGCCCCCCACGCTCGTCATCCCGCCGGAACCCACCACGGTCATCCCGCCGCGGCCCCCGGTCATCCCGACGGAACCCACCACGGTCGCCCCCACGGTCACCACCGCGATCATCCCGCCGGTCGCCACCACGGAACCCACCGCGGTCGCCACCCGAGGGCCGGTCGTCCCGACGGAATCCCCCACGGTCGCCACCGGACGGCCGGTCATCCCGCCGCGGCCCCCGGTCGTCCCTACGGAATCCACCGCGGTCTCCTCCACGGTCATCCCGACGGTCGCCACCACGGAATCCGCCGCGGTCGCCACCACGGTCATCCCGACGATCGTCCCGACGGAAACCACCACGGTCGTCCCGCCTGTCGTCACGACGGTCATCGCGCCGGTCACCACCGCGGTACCCACCACGGTCACCACCGGAGGAACGGTCATCACGACGGAACCCACCGCGGTCACCGCCACGGTCATCCCGACGCTCGCCACCACGGAACCCACCGCGGTCACCACCGGACGGCCGGTCGTCCCTACGGAACCCACCGCGGTCACCACCACGGTCATCGCGCCGGTCACCACCGCGATACCCGCCCCGGTCGCCACCGGACGGACGGTCATCACGACGGAACCCACCACGGTCGCCACCCGAGGGACGGTCATCCCTACGGAATCCCCCGCGGTCGCCACCACGGTCATCCCGACGGTCACCACCGCGATACCCGCCCCGGTCACCACCGGACGGCCGGTCATCACGACGGAACCCCGGGCGATCCCCGCCCCGCTCCTCACGCCGGAAGCCGCCGCCCCGCTCATCGTCCCGACGCGGCCCACGGTCGCCACCAGACGGCCGGTCATCGCGACGGAATCCACCACGGTCATCCCGCCGGTCCCCACCGCGGAACCCACCACGGTCATCGCGCCGGTCGCCCCCACGGGGCCCGCCACGGTCATCGCGCCGGTCACCACCGCGGTACCCACCACGGTCGCCACCGGACGGACGGTCATCGCGACGGTAACCGCCCCGGTCACCGCCCCGGTTGTCACCGCGCGGACCGCGGTCGTCACGTCGGAAACCACCGCGGTCACCGTCATCGCGCCGCTGCGGCCGGCGCTCCGAACGATCGTCGGAAGAGTTGGTGGACATCGACGTGACTCCTGTCTTCGGTACTGCATTCATTCTCACGCACCGACCAGTTCGGCGCGCTTCGGAAAAAACAAAAAGGACCCTTGGTCCCAGCATGAACGCTGGGACCAAGGGTCCTGAAAGATTGTTCGGCGGCGTCCTACTCTCCCACAGGGTCCCCCCTGCAGTACCATCGGCGCGGAAAGGCTTAGCTTCCGGGTTCGGAATGTAACCGGGCGT
>NZ_JBICVV010000040.1:0-41942 GCF_043199295.1 Streptomyces sp. NPDC048612 | reverse complement strand
CGTTGCGCCGGGGGGGGGGGGGTGGTTGGGGGGTGGGGTGCGGGGCCTCGGGGGCGTGGTGTGTGGACTGCTTCGCTTTACGTCCACACACCAGGCCCCTCCGGCCCGTCCCCTCCCGTAGGGGGAGTGAGTACAGGTGAGTGGGGGCGGGCGTCGCCCAAGGGCATTTCCACGATCTCGCCGAGCCGCACCGGACCAGCCGCCCAAGCCCCCACCCACCGTTTTTCCCATCCCCCAACGGGAGGGGACGGGTCGGAGCGGGGGGGGGGGGGGGGGGGGTAAACCCGCCCCCCCCCCCCCCCCCCCCCCCCCCCCCCCCCCCCCCCCCCCCCGCCCNNNGGTCGGAGCGGGTGGGGTGTGCCGGACGTAAAGCGAAGCAGTCCGGCACACCCCACCCGCGCAGGCCCGTCACCGCACCCGACAGCCCCGCGCAGCGGCAACGCCCGCCGCAGGCGCAACGGCGAGTACCAGACAAGCATCGGCCGAGGCAAAGCGCAGCGAACCGGCGAGCAACAGACAAGCATCGGCCGAGGCAAAGCGCAGCGAACCCCCACGGCGGGAAAGACAAAAACGTGGGGCCCAAAGAATTTCCTTGCGCCACACCCCTGCGGCTAACCTCCTGGGAGTCACCTTTCTTACGCAGGAGAAACTCCATGGCCCACGCCGCACAGGTCCAGCGCATGTCCCGCTTGATGATCAAGACACTGCGTGACGACCCGGCCGACGCCGAGACCGCCAGCCACAAGCTGCTCGTCCGCGCCGGGTACGTCCGCCGCTCCTCCGCCGGCATCTGGACGTGGCTGCCGCTCGGCAAGAAGGTCCTGGAGAACGTCTCCCGCGTGGTGCGCGAGGAGATGGACGCGATCGGCGGTCAGGAGGTCCTGCTGCCGGCCCTGCTCCCCAAGGAGCCCTACGAGGCCAGCAACCGCTGGGAGGAGTACGGCGACCTGCTCTTCCGCCTCAAGGACCGCAAGGGCGCCGACTACCTCCTCGGCCCCACCCACGAAGAGATCTTCACCCTCACGGTCAAGGACCAGTGCTCGTCCTACAAGGACCTGCCGGTGATCCTCTACCAGATCCAGACCAAGTACCGCGACGAGGCCCGCCCCCGCTCCGGTGTGCTGCGCGGCCGCGAGTTCCAGATGAAGGACTCGTACAGCTTCGACACCACCGACGAGGGCCTGGCGGAGTCCTACGCCCTGCACCGCGAGGCCTACCAGAAGATCTTCCAGCGGCTCGGCCTGGACTACCGCATCGTCTCCGCCGTCTCCGGTGCGATGGGCGGCTCCGCCTCCGAGGAGTTCCTGGCCCCCGCCGCGGCCGGTGAGGACACCTTCGTCGACTGCCCGGCCTGCGACTACGCCGCCAACACCGAGGCCGTCACGGTCAAGGTCGAGCCGGTCGAGGGCGCCGAGGACGGCCCCGTCGAGGAGCTGGACACCCCCGACACCCCGACCATCGAGGCGCTCGCCGAGTACCTGGGCGTCCAGGCCTCCGCGACCCTGAAGAATCTCCTGGTCAAGGTCGACGGCGAGATCGTCGCGGTCGGCGTCCCGGGCGACCGCGAGGTCGACCTCGGCAAGCTCGGTGAGCACCTGGCCCCGGCCACCGTGGAGCTGGTCACCGCCGAGGACTTCACCGGCCGCCCCGAGCTGGTCCGCGGCTACGTCGGCCCGCAGGGTCTGGCCGGTAAGGCGTTCCGCTACATCGCCGACCCGCGCATCGCCCCCGGCACGGCCTGGATCACCGGCGCCAACAAGGAGGGCAAGCACGCCAAGAGCGTCGTCGCCGGCCGGGACTTCGAGGTCGACGACTACCTCGACGTGGTCGTCGTCGAGCCCGGCGATCCCTGCCCGAAGTGCGGCACCGGCCTGAAGATCGACCGCGCCATCGAGATCGGCCACATCTTCCAGCTCGGCCGCAAGTACGCGGACGCCTTCGCGCTCGACGTGCTCGGCCAGAACGGCAAGCCCGCCCGGGTCACCATGGGCTCCTACGGCATCGGCGTCTCCCGCGCGGTGGCCGCCCTCGCCGAGCAGACCCATGACGAGAAGGGCCTGTGCTGGCCCCGCGAGATCGCCCCGGCCGATGTGCACGTGGTCGCGGCCGGCAAGGCCAAGCAGACCGAGCTGGCCCTGGAGGTCGGCGAGCAGCTCGGCGCCGCGGGCCTGCGGGTCCTCGTCGACGACCGGGCCGGTGTCTCGCCGGGCGTGAAGTTCACCGACGCCGAGCTGCTCGGTGTCCCGGCCATCGTGGTCGCCGGCCGCCGGGCCGCCGAGGGCGTCGTCGAGGTCAAGGACCGCCGCACCGGCGAGCGCGAGGAGCTGACGGTCGAGGAGGCCGTCGCCCGCCTCAGCGCGTAACCGTCGCACGGCGAACGGGCCGGTCCGGGGATGCCCCGGCCGGCCCGTTCGCGGTGTCCGCTACAGCCCGGCCGCGAACTCCAGCAGCAGCTCCCCGCGCTGCCGGTCGCCCACGGCCGCCTCCCGCACCCCGCTGTCCACGGCGTGGTACAGCGTCCAGTCGCGCAGCCGGTCCCGGTCCACGTCCAGGGAGTCGGCCAGCTTGGCCACCCGGCGGCGGACCGCGGCCGCCGCACCGGACCCGGCCAGCAGGTCCTCGAACCGGTCCAGCACCAGCGCCGCGAGGTCGTACGCCCGCTCACCGACCACCGGCGCCGGGCCGACCGCCAGCCACGGCGTCCGCGTACCGGCCAGCACCTTGCCCTGCCGGAACGCGCCGTGCAGCAGAAACTCCTCGTCGGACCCGGCCGGCAGGCCGCGCCGCAGTTCCGCCGCCCGCTCCACCAGCGGCTCGGCGGTCCGGATCAGGCCTCCGGCGGTGCGCAGCCCCGCCACGGCCTCCTCGGTCCGCCCGGCCAGCGTCTCGAAGGGGTGGCCGGGGTCCGGCCGCACCCACAGCCGGCGCACCGTACCGGCGGCCTCCAGCAGCGCCTTGGCCTCCGGCAGCGCCCGCAGCGACACCCCGCCCTGGAGCCGCTCCAGCAGCAGCGCACCGCTCGTGTCGTCGGACCGCAGCAGCCGCACCGCGCCCCAGCCGTCCCACACCTCCAGCGCCGCCCCCTCGTGCGCCGACACCCGCCCCGGCACCGGGAACTTCAGCGCCGCCGGCGTCCCGTCCTGCTGCCGTACGAGCGCCAGCAGACTGCTGCGGCCACCGGGCGCGTAGACCCGCTCCAGCGTCAGCTCCCAGGCGTCCAGCTGCTGCTGAACCAGCGTCGGCAGCGCCGTGAGCCACTGCCGCACCGGGCTCTCCGGATCGCCGCTCAGCGAACTCACCAACCGCTGTGGCGGTTCGATGGGGGCCGTTGCCATGCGTGAGCTGTCCCTTTCCTGGAGGCGGCGACCGCGGAGCGGCCGGTCGTTCAGAGCGCGCCCGCTGCGGGGCTCGCGGAGCCGGACGGAGCGGCGTCCCCGGCCCGTTCGACGAGCCCCGGGAAGGCTACGCCGCCGCCGCGCCAGCGCACCGACCGCACCGCGGCCTCGCGCAGCGCGGCCGCCGCCTCCCGGCGCCGCACCGCGCCACCGGCCCGTACGAGATCCGCGTACACGGCGGCCAGCCGGTCCTCCAGCTCCGCCGCCAGCCGGACCGCGGCCGCCGCGTCCGGCACCGGGAACGGCAGCTCGTAGGCGGCCGCCGCGGCCTGCGGGGTGCCGCCCAGGTCGCGCACCACACGGCGCAGCGCGTCCCGGCGCGCGCGATGTCCGTCGTACGCCGCCTGTGCCTCGGTGCGCCGGTCGCCGGCGATCCGCCCGCCCACCACACCGTAGCCGTACACCGCCGCGTGCTCGGCGGCCAGCGCCGCCTGCACGGCCGTCAGCTCCTCGTGGCCGCTGTCGTCGTTGTCGCGTCTGCTGCCGCGAGCCGTTCCGGCCGTCATCCGCCCGCTCCTTCGCTGGTCTGTGTCCGGTGCCCCGCCGTGCCCGTCATCCGGCCTTCTCCGCCAGCAGATACGCGTGCACCGCACCGGCCGCGGCGACCGAGGCCAGCAGCCGGGCCAGTTCCGGGGGCGCGGCGAGCAGCGCCTTGGTGCGGGTGTCGGCGAGCCGGCGTTCCGCGTCGGCGAGCGCCGAGCGGGCGGCACCCTCGTCCCGGGGGACCGCCGGACCGGACGGCCGGTCACCGTGCGGCGAGGGGCCGTCCGAGGGCGCCCCGGCCTCCCGCGCCGGGCCGTCGGAGGCCTCGCCGCCGGGGGAGGCGGCGGCGCGGTCGTCGCCGAACGCCTCAGCGTGCCGGGCGACTTCGGAGCGCAGCGGGCGCAGCCGCGACTCCAGCGCCGGGTGCGCGGCCAGCGTCGCGTCGTAGCGCGCCAGCAGGGCCGTGCTGTCGCGGGCCGAGCGTTTGCGCAGCCGTTCGGCGGCGGAGGAGTGTTCGGCCTGTTCGGGGCCGGAGTCCTCGGAGCAGCCCGCGAGCAGCGCCACGCCCCCGAGGGCGGCGCCGGCCAACAGGGTCCTTCTACGCGCGTACGCCACATTCGGCACGTTGCACTTCCCGGGGTCTTCCGTCGTGATCACCGCAGGCGAGAGTATCCGTGACCACCCACCGAATCGTCAGTACCCCGCCGGAACCGATAGGCTTTGACCCGACACGCGACCTACCCACAACAGCACACGCGGCCGAGGAGTCACCCGGATGAGCACCACCCAGAGCGAGAGGCTGCGCGGACTGCTTGAACCGCTCATCGCCGCGCGCGACCTGGATCTGGAAGAGATCGAGGTGACACCGGCAGGCAAGCGGCGGGTGCTGAGGATCGTGGTCGATTCCGACGAGGGCGTCCAGCTGGACGAGTGCGCCGCGCTGAGCCGCGAGGCCTCCGAGGTCCTGGACGACTCCGACGTGATGGGCGGCGCCCCGTACACCCTTGAGGTGACCTCACCGGGCGCCGACCGCCCGCTGACCGAGCTGCGGCACTACCGCCGCGCCGTCGGCCGCCTCATCAAGGCCCAACTCCACGAGGGCGGCGAGCTGGTGGCGCGGATCACCGCCGTCGACGACGCCGGACTGGACCTTGAGGTGCCGGGCGTCAAGGGCCGCAAGCCGACCGCCCGCCGGGTCTCCTTCGACGAGATCGCCAAGGCACGCGTCGAGCTGGAGTTCAACCGTAAGCCTGACACGTCGGACAAGCGCGACGCGCAGCACGACGAGAAGATCGACGAGAACAAGGAGGAGGCGTAGCCGTGGATATCGACATGAGTGCCCTGCGGGGTCTGGTGCGGGAGAAGGAGATCTCGTTCGACCTGCTGGTCGAGGCGATCGAGTCGGCCCTCCTCATCGCCTACCACCGCACCGAGGGCAGCCGCCGTCGGGCGCGGGTGGAGCTGGACCGCAACACCGGGCATGTGACGGTGTGGGCCAAGGAGAACGCCGAGGACCTCACGGACCTCCCGGAGGGCGAGGAGCCCCGCGAGTTCGACGACACCCCCTCCGGCTTCGGGCGGATCGCGGCGACCACGGCCAAGCAGGTCATCCTGCAGCGGCTGCGGGACGCCGAGGAGGAGGTCACGTTCGGTGAGTACGCCGGACGGGAGGGTGATGTCGTCACCGGCGTCGTCCAGCAGGGCAAGGACCCCAAGAACGTCCTGGTCGACATCGGCCGCCTGGAGGCCATCCTGCCGGTGCAGGAGCAGGTCCCGGGCGAGGACTACGCGCACGGCACCCGGCTGCGCTCGTACGTCGTACGGGTGGTCAAGGGTGTCCGCGGCCCGTCCGTGACGCTCTCGCGCACCCACCCCAATCTGGTGAAGAAGCTCTTCGCCATGGAGGTCCCGGAGATCGCGGACGGTTCGGTGGAGATCTCCGCCATCGCCCGCGAGGCCGGCCACCGCACCAAGATCGCCGTACGGTCGACGCGCTCGGGCCTGAACGCCAAGGGTGCCTGCATCGGCCCGATGGGCGGCCGGGTGCGCGCCGTGATGGCCGAGCTGCACGGTGAGAAGATCGACATCGTGGACTGGTCGGACGACCCGGCGGAGCTGGTGGCGAACGCGCTGTCGCCGGCGCGGGTCAGCAAGGTCGAGGTCGTGGACCTGGCGGCGCGCTCCGCCCGGGTCACCGTGCCCGATTACCAGCTGTCACTGGCCATCGGCAAGGAAGGGCAGAACGCCCGGCTCGCCGCCCGTCTCACGGGCTGGCGGATCGACATCCGTCCGGACACCGAGCACGCGCCGCAGGACTGAGAGCGTCCGAGGCGGCCGGGCGCCGCGGCCTCCGAAAATTCGGTGGTGCCGCGGCGCCCGGCCGGGAATTCTGGGCAGCTGTCCGGCCCTCACCCCATCGGGGGCGGACCGCTGCGGGGAGGTAGACTTAAGCAGTGTCTGGCCGGACGCATGCCCGCGCATGCCCTGAGCGCACCTGTCTGGGATGCCGGGAGCGAGCGGCCAAGGGCGATTTGCTGCGCATCGTGGAGATCGAGGGTGAGTGTGTCCCCGATCCTCGCGGTACGCTGCCCGGCCGGGGTGCATACGTGCACCCCACAATGGTCTGTCTCGACCTGGCGGTTCGCCGCCGGGCGTTCAACCGGGCCTACCGGGCCCGGGGACCGTTCGACGCGACGGCCTTGCGCCAGTACGTCGAACGCACCGAGCAGCCCCTGCAATAACGCACAGCACCACATGCACAGCGCACGGAAAACCGTGCGGTCAGGTACCTCGCGAGTCGGAAGTAGGTCGAGATTGCGATGAGCACTCGATGAGTACGCGATGAGTACGCCCATGAAGTAGCGACGGTCCGGTGGACAAACCCGGACCTAGAAGGAGCGAAGTGGCTAAGGTCCGGGTATACGAACTCGCCAAGGAGTTCGGCGTTGAGAGCAAGGTCGTCATGGCCAAGCTCCAAGAACTTGGTGAATTCGTCCGTTCGGCGTCCTCGACGATCGAGGCGCCGGTTGTTCGCAAGTTGACCGACGCTTTCCAGGCAGGCAGTGGCAACGGCCGCGCCGCCGGTAAGCCCGCGGCGCCGCGCAAGTCGGCCCCCGCGAAGCCGTCCGCGCCGTCCCCGGCGCAGGCGGCACGTCCTGCTGCCCCGAAGCCGGGCGCCCCCAAGCCGGGCCCCGCGGCTCCGGCAGCCCCCGAGGCACCGAAGGCCCCCGAGGCCCCGGTGGCTCCCAAGAGCACTCCCGCCGCCGGCCCCACCCCGGGCCCGCGGCCCACGCCGGCGCCGAAGGCTCCGGCACCCAAGCCCGCTCCGGCCGCCCCCGCGCAGCCCGAGTTCCAGGCTCCGCCGTCCGCGCCGGCCGCTCCCGCCGCCGGCCAGTCGGCTCCCCGTCCGGGTGCCACCCCCGGCCCGCGTCCGGCCCGTCCGGCGTCCGGTCAGGGTGGCCAGGGCGGTCAGGGCGGCCAGGGCCGCGGTAACGCTCCGCGTCCCGGTGGCGAGCGTCCCGGGCCGCGTCCCGGCGCCCGTCCGTCCGGCCCCCGTCCGGGCAACAACCCCTTCACGTCCGGCGGCTCCACGGGCATGGCCCGTCCGCAGGCCCCCCGTCCCGGTGGCGCGCCGCGCCCCGGCGGTCAGGGTGGTCCCGGTGGTCCGCGTCCGCAGGGCGGCGGCCAGGGTGGTCCCCGTCCCCAGGGCCAGGGCGGCGCGCGTCCGACTCCGGGCGGCATGCCCCGTCCGCAGGGTGCGGCTCCCGGTGCCGGCGGCCCCCGTCCCGGTGGCGGCGGCGGTAACCGTCCGAACCCGGGCATGATGCCGCAGCGTCCCGCTGCCGGCCCGCGTCCGGGCCCCGGCGGTGGCGGCGGTCGCGGTCCCGGCGGTGCCGGTCGTCCCGGCGGCGGCGGTCGTCCCGGTGGTGGCGGCGGCTTCGCCGGTCGTCCCGGTGGCGGTGGCGGCGGCGGTCGTCCCGGTGGCGGCGGCGGTTTCGCCGGTCGTCCCGGCGGTCCCGGTGGTGGCGGCGGCTTCGGCGGTCGTCCCGGCTTCGGTGGCCGTCCCGGCGGTCCCGGTGGCCGTGGTGGCACGCAGGGTGCGTTCGGCCGTCCCGGCGGTCCGGCGCGTCGTGGCCGCAAGTCGAAGCGGCAGAGGCGTCAGGAGTACGAGGCCATGCAGGCCCCGTCGGTCGGCGGCATCATGCTGCCGCGCGGCAACGGCGCGACGGTTCGCCTGTCGCGTGGTGCCTCGCTGACGGACTTCGCCGAGAAGATCAACGCCAACCCGGCGTCGCTGGTCCAGGTCATGCTGAACCTGGGCGAGATGGTCACCGCGACCCAGTCGGTCTCCGACGAGACGCTGCAGCTGCTCGCCGACGAGATGAACTACGTCGTCGAGATCGTCAGCCCGGAGGAGGAGGACCGCGAGCTTCTCGAGTCCTTCGACATCGACTTCGGTGAGAACGAGGGCGGCGAGGACATGCTCGTCGCGCGTCCGCCGGTGGTGACCGTCATGGGTCACGTCGACCACGGTAAGACCCGGCTGCTCGACGCGATCCGCAAGACGAACGTCATCGCGGGCGAGGCCGGCGGCATCACCCAGCACATCGGTGCCTACCAGGTCGCGACCGAGGTCAACGAAGAAGAGCGGCGCATCACCTTCATCGACACCCCCGGTCACGAGGCGTTCACCGCCATGCGTGCCCGTGGTGCCAAGTCGACCGACATCGCGATCCTCGTGGTGGCGGCCAACGACGGTGTCATGCCGCAGACGATCGAGGCGCTGAACCACGCCAAGGCGGCCGAGGTGCCGATCGTGGTCGCGGTCAACAAGATCGACGTCCCGGGCGCCGACCCGACCAAGGTGCGCGGTCAGCTGACCGAGTACGGCCTGGTGGCCGAGGAGTACGGCGGCGACACCATGTTCGTCGACATCTCCGCCAAGCAGGGCGAGAACATCGAGTCCCTGCTGGAGGCCGTGGTCCTCACCGCGGACGCGGCGCTGGACCTGCGGGCCAACGCCGAGCAGGACGCGCAGGGTCTCGCGATCGAGGCCCACCTCGACCGCGGCCGCGGTGCCGTGGCGACCGTCCTGGTCCAGCGCGGTACCCTCCGCGTCGGTGACACGATGGTGGCCGGCGACGCGTACGGCCGCGTGCGGGCGATGTTCGACGACAAGGGCAACAACGTCGAGGAAGCGGGTCCGTCGACCCCCGTCCTGGTCCTGGGTCTGACCAACGTCCCGGGCGCCGGCGACAACTTCCTGGTCGTCGACGAGGACCGTACGGCCCGTCAGATCGCCGAGAAGCGCGCGGCGCGCGAGCGCAACGCCGCCTTCGCCAAGCGCACCCGCCGGGTGTCCCTGGAGGACCTGGACAAGGTGCTCAAGGCCGGCGAGGTCCAGCAGCTCAACCTCATCATCAAGGGTGACGCTTCTGGTTCCGTCGAGGCCCTGGAGTCCTCGCTGCTCCAGCTCGACGTCGGCGAAGAGGTCGACATCCGGGTGCTGCACCGCGGCGTCGGTGCGGTCACGGAGACCGACATCAACCTGGCGTCCGGCTCCGACGCGATCGTCATCGGCTTCAACGTGCGCGCCGAAGGCCGTGCGACGCAGATGGCCGAGCGCGAGGGCGTCGACGTCCGGTACTACTCGGTCATCTACCAGGCGATCGAGGAGATCGAGGCGGCCCTCAAGGGCATGCTCAAGCCGGAGTACGAGGAGGTCGAGCTCGGTACCGCGGAGATCCGCGAGATCTTCCGCTCGTCCAAGCTCGGCAACATCGCGGGTGTGCTCATCCGCTCCGGCGAGGTCAAGCGCAACACCAAGGCGCGCCTCATCCGCGACGGCAAGGTGGTCGCGGAGGACCTCAACATCCAGGGTCTGCGCCGGTTCAAGGACGACGTCACCGAGATCCGCGAAGGCTTCGAGGGCGGTATCAACCTCGGAAACTTCAACGACATCAAGATCGACGACGTCATCGCGACGTACGAGATGCGCGAGAAGCCGCGCGGCTGATCGTGCAGCGGCCCGTGCGGAGTGCGGTCCACCCCGGTGGTGGCCGCGCGACGTACGGGCGGCCGGCCGGGGCCGGTCGGCGGAAGAATTTCCGTCGATCGGCCCCGGCCGTTCCGTGTACGGTTCGAAATGACACGGACACCTAAGGCCCCACGGGTGGCTTCACCCGTCATACATGTACGTAGGGACACTGTCCTTCGACCTGCTTCTCGGCGACGTACGGTCGCTGAAGGAGAAGCGCTCCGTCGTCCGCCCGATCGTCGCCGAGCTGCACCGCAAATTCGCGGTGAGCGTCGCGGAGGTCGGGGATCAGGATCTGCACCGCAGGGCCACCATCGGCCTGGCGGTGGTCTCCGGGGACACGGGGCATCTCACCGATGTCATGGACCGCTGCGAGCGCCTGGTCGCCGCACGGCCCGAAGTGGAGCTGCTGTCGGTACGCCGGCGGCTGCACGGCGACGACGACTGACCTGACGACCAGGCATCCCGCCGCCGGCGGAAGCACAATTGTGGAAGAAAGAAGGAGACGGACCAGTGGCCGACAATGCGCGGGCGAAGAAGCTGGCGGACCTCATCCGGGAGGTGGTCGCCCAGAAGCTGCAGCGCGGTATCAAGGACCCGCGGCTCGGTTCGCACGTGACCATCACGGACACCCGGGTCACCGGCGACCTGCGGGAGGCTACGGTCTTCTACACGGTCTACGGGGACGACGAGGACCGCGCCAGCGCCGCCGCCGGACTGGAGAGCGCCAAGGGCATCCTGCGCTCCGCGGTCGGTGCGGCGGCCGGTACGAAGTTCACGCCGACCCTGGCGTTCGTGGCGGACGCCCTGCCGGAGAACGCCAAGACCATCGAGGACCTGCTCGACAAGGCACGGGCCTCCGACGCTGCGGTGCGCGAGGTCTCCTCGGGCGCGCAGTACGCCGGTGAGGCCGACCCGTACCGCAAGCCGGGCGAGGACGAGGACGACGAGGGCACCGCAGCAGAATGAAGCGTGAGAGCAACAAGCCGGGCGGGCTCGTTATTGTCGACAAGCCGTCCGGCTTCACTTCGCACGACGTGGTGGCGAAGATGCGCGGGATGGCGCGTACCCGCCGGGTCGGGCACGCCGGCACACTCGACCCGATGGCCACCGGCGTCCTCGTCCTGGGCATCGAGCGGGCCACCAAGCTGCTGGGCCATCTCGCGCTGACGGAGAAGGAGTACGTCGGCACGATCCGGCTCGGCCAGACGACGGTCACGGACGACGCCGAGGGCGAGATCACCGCGTCGAAGCCGGCGCACGGCCTGGCCCGTGACGACATCGACGCGGGCGTCGCCGAGCTGTCCGGCGCGATCATGCAGGTGCCGTCGAAGGTCAGCGCCATCAAGATCAACGGCAAGCGCTCGTACTCGCGGGTCCGCGAGGGCGAGGACGTGGAGATCCCGGCCCGTCCGGTGACCGTCTCCTCGTTCCTGGTGCACTCCGCGCACGAGGCCGAGGCCGAGGACGGCACCCCGGTGACCGACCTGCTGGTCTCCGTCGAGTGCTCGTCGGGTACCTACATCCGCGCGCTGGCCCGCGACCTGGGGGCCGGGCTCGGGGTCGGCGGCCATCTGACCGCACTGCGCCGTACCCGCGTCGGCCCGTACAAGCTGGACCGGGCGCGCACCCTCGAACAGCTCCAGGCCGCGGTGGACGACACCGAGGGCGCGGGCCTGCCGGTCATGCCGCTCGGTGACGCGGCCGCCGCGGCGTTCACCCGCTGGGACGTCGCCGAGCCGCAGGCGCGGCTGCTGCTCAACGGGGCGCGGATTCCGATGCCGCGCTTCGAGGGCCCCGGCCCGATCGCGGCCTTCGGGCCGGACGGCCGGTTCCTGGCGCTGGTGGAGAACCAGGGCGGCAAGGCCAAGAGCCTGGCGGTGTTCGCGGTCTAGCGGCTGCGTGCCTGATACAGGGGCCGGGTCCGGGCGTGGAGACACGCTCCGGGCCCGGCCTTTCGCATAGCCGTATATGGGGGCCGAGGCGCCACCGCGGCGACCGCCGGACCGGACCGCCCCTCTGCCACCCCGCGCGCCACCCTCCCCCTCCCCGCCCTCTTCTCCGACAGGTTTCGGCCATTCACTCATTCGGTGAGGCGCTCGAAGTGAACCGAGGTGTGGACGGGGGCGCGTTGCTTGGCCTCCCTCCCGCGACGATCACCGCCTGCCTACCGTGCGGGGAACTGGACAGGGCGAGAGGACCGACGATGGCACTGCTGGACGCCGATGCGGACGCGGCGCTGGTGCGAATCCGCGATCTGGCAGGCCGGACGCGGGGAACCGGCTTCCTCGCGGACCACGACGGCACCGTGGTCACCAGCCACGAAGCGGTGGACGGCGCGGCACAACTGGTGCTCCAGCCCATGGCCGACGGCGCGGGGAGCGGCGCGGCCGGGGGCGGCGGCTGGACCTGCCTGGTGGCGGCCGAGGCGATCACGCCCCTCCCGGAGGCCGGGCTCGCCCTCGTACGGACCGACGGGTTCGGGCCGCACCGGCTCGCCCCGCTGCCCATCGCCACGGGCCGGCCGGCGCCGGACACCCGCGTCCGGCTCTGGGCGGGCGGCTGGCTGGACGGCACGGTCGCCGGGCCGGGCTCCGGGGTGATGTACACCGCCGCCGACCGCGTCCATCTGCTCGAAGAAACGCTGGAACTGGGCCTGTGCGCAGGCGGCCGGGAGGCGCTGCGGCTGGGAGGTCCGGCGGTCGGCGGGCCGGTGCGGGACGCCCGCACGGGGGTGGTGCTCGGGGTGCTCGGCACCGCGCTGCACCCCCAGGCCCCCGGCGCCGTCCGGACGGGGCAGACCCCCGGGCGCCGGGTGGGCGGCTTCGCCGTCCCGCTGCGCGCGGTCGCCGACGCTGCGCCATGGGGCCCGCTCGCCGCGCTCCTGGAGCGCAATGCGGTGACCGTCCCGGCATACGGCAGCGAGCTGAATCCGGCCGGCGCGCGGCATCTCGCCGACGTGGCGCTGGGCTCCGCCACCCGGCCGCGACCTTGGCGCGAACCGGTTGAACGGCCGGACGTGACCGCGGAGTTCACCCGCTTCGGGGACGGCGGGGCGGCAGGCGCCCGGGTGCTGGCACTGGTGGGGGAGCCGGGAACGGGGCGGAGCACCGAGCTGGCCGGGCTGGCCGCCCGCCGGGCGCGGGGACCGGCGCCCGCGCCGACGGTCTGGCTGCGCGGTGCGCAGCTGTGGCCTGACGACGACGGCGTCCGCAGCGCGGTCGAGCGCGCGCTGCGCTCCGCCGGCCGGACCGTCGCCGCCGCGGGCGGAGCGGCCGGTGACCCGGCGGACACCACGGCACAGGGCGTGGCCCGCGCGGCGGCCGCGGCCGGCTGCCCGCTGCTCGTCCTGCTCGACGGGCCGGAGGAGATGCCGGCGGGCCTGCTGCGGCGGCTGGCCGACTGGACCGGGGCGACGGCCGACTGGCTGGGCACGGCCGGGGTGCGGCTGGTGCTCGCCTGCCGCCCCGAGTACTGGGAGCGGGCCGGTGCGCTCTTCCCGCCCGGCCTGCTGCACCGCCCGTACCGCCCGGTGCCCGCACTGCCCGCCTGTGTGGAGCTCGATGACCTTCCTAGGGAGGCGGCGGAGCGCGCCCGCGCCCACTACGGCCTGCCGCCCGGCGCACCGGCCGGGCCGGACGCCCGCCATCCCCTGGCCCTGCGGCTGCTCGCGGAGGTCCGGGCCGCGCTCCCCAAGGGCGGTACGGACGCACCGGACGCCGGGCCCGGCACAACGGACGCCGGGCTCGGCACACCGGATCGCCACCAGATCTTCGACGCCTACCTGGACCTGGTGTGCCTGCGCATCGCCGTACGGATCGCGGCCGCGCAGCGGCCCGTACTGCGCGGCACCGCCGTACGCCGGCTGGCCGCCCAGGTCGCCGGCCAGGTGCACGAGGCGGCCCGCCGCTGTCTCGGCCGCGGTCCGGGAGCGCTGGACCGTGCGTCCTTCGAGGAGGTCTTCCCGCGGGCGGCCGGCTGGGCCTCCGCGGTGCTCACCGAGGGGCTGCTGGTCCCGGCCGGGACCGGATACCGCTTCGCGCACGATGAGTTCGGCGAGTGGCTGCAGGGCGCCCATGTGGACCTCGATCTGCTGCCGGTCCCCGGGCACCGTGTGGGGCCGGTGGTGCAGGCGCTGCTGCGGCTCGCCGGACGTGAGGGCTCGGTGCAACTCACCTTCCGGCTGGCGGAGTTGGTACCGATGGCGACCGCCCCCGCCGCCGGGACACCCGCCCCGCACGCCGTGGACGGCCGCTGGTGGGCCGCCCGCGTGCTCTCCGGGGTGCTGCTCCGGGTCCCCGACGCGGGGCCGTACACGGGCGTGCTGCGGCTGCTCGCCGACCGGATCACGGAACGGTCCCTGCGCGCAGGCGGTTTCGTGCACACCGGGCTGGAGGTCTTCGGACCGTGGTTCTGGGAACGGCTGGCGCTCGCGGACGGCGACCGGATGGACCTGCTGCGCCGCTTGCTCCCGGCCGACGGCCCACCGGCCGGCGCGGGCCGGGGGGCGGGTGGTGCGGAGCGGGATGGCGTGGAGCGGGGAGCCCTGGAGGGGGGTGGTGCGGAGCCGGGAGGTGTGGCGCCGGGTGGTGGTCGGGCGGATGTTGTGGAGGGCGCGCCGTCGGGGCCGCCTCCGCCGCGTACCGGCGGGGTGTCGCCGGCGGCTGCTGTGGCTCCGGGGGCTGCTGTGGCTCCGTCCGGTGTGCTGGCGTCCGGGGCGTCTTCTGGTGCGGCGTCGCCCGAAGCGTCCTCGGGCGAGGCGTCTTCCGGTCCCGTATCGCCCGGCACCGCATCGTCCTCCGGCGGTGCGTCGGGTGAGCTCGTGTCCTCCGGGGAGGAGTCGTCCGGCGGTCGTGCCTTCGCCCGGCCTCCGCGCGTACGGGTGCACCCCACCGATGACCCGTCCGCCGGGCGGTCGTGCGGCGGGGCCTCGAAGGGCGGGACGCACCCGGCCAGGGTTCCCCGCGCGGTCGCCGGAGCGGGGACCGGCGACGGGGCGCCTCAGGCGATCGCCGGAGGGGACGCGGCCGGTGCGCCGCGCTCCGCGCGCTTCCTCGACGCCGCGGCCGAGTTGCTGTGCGCGGACCCCGAGCGGATGCAGCCGCTGCTGTGCGCCTGGTTCGACGACACCCGGCCGCTGCAGCGCCCCGGTGGCGCGGACCGCCGTGGCCCGGCGCCCGGTGAGATCACCGTGGCCGCCGCCGCACAGGCCCTGCTGCACACCCACCGGCGGCAGGCGCTCGACGGGCTCACGGAGGCGCTGGTGGTGGCCGCGCACCCCAAGGGCGACGAGCTGATGGACGCGCTCGCCGAGGACGAACCGGCGGCGGTGTGCCGCGCCGTGGACCGCTGGGCGCACGACGCCCGCCCCGAACGCCGCGCCGCCGCCGCGTCCTACGGCCTGCGGGCCGCCCCGTACGTCACCGCCGCGGCCGACCGCGCCCTGCTGCGCTACGCCGCGCTCTGCCTGCTCGCCCGGACCGCCGACAGCGCCCACCACGGCTCCGCGCTCGCCCTGCTCATCGGCGACCCGGCGACCCGGGAACGCTTCCTCGACCGGGCACTGGCCCGCTTCGTGGCGGGGGACCCGCAGCTGCCGCCCACGGCGTTCCGGGCCGCCCTGACCGACCACCCCGGGCCGGTGCTGGACGCCTTCCGGGCCCGGCTGGTCGGCGGTGCCGGTCCGCCGGTGGCCACCGGGCTGCTGCGGATGCTCGCCCGTACCGAGGAGCCGGTGCTCGCCGCCCGCATCGACGGGCTCGTCCGCGACTGCGCCCGGCACTGCCCGGACCGCGCCGCGCGACCGGTCGCGGAGTTCGTCGAACGCCGCCTGGAGCGCGGACCGGCCGCCCGCGCGGCGCTCCGCCCGCTCGCCGCCGAGCTGCTGACCGGATACCCCGTCCCGGTCCGGTGCGCGCTCGCGACGGTCGTGGCCGAGACCGGCTCCGGAGACTCGGCGCCGCTGCGCCGTGAGCTGCTTGAGGTGCTGCTGGCGCAGGAGGCGTCGTACGCGGCACCGCACGGCGGATACGGCGAGACCGGGCCGGACACCCGGGTGCTGGAGGCGCTGCTGGAGGCGGCCGCGGAGGGGGCGGAGCGGCGGCCGGCCGGGCGTACCCGGGAGCTGGTGCACCGCACCGGGATGCTGCTGGCCCGGACGCCCGAGGGCGCGGCGCGCTTCGACCGGCGGCTGGTGGAGCTGGGGCGGCGGGTGCCCGGGTTCGCGCGGCGGGTGCAGGACTGGGTGGCGGACGAGCCGGGGGAGTGGGCGGCGGTGGTGGGCCCCGGCGCCCGCGCCACGCTCGCCGGAAGCCCCGGCTGACCGGCCGGACCAGGGGGCGAGCGGGGCCGCCTTTCCGGTCCGGCGCGCGCCGCAGTAGCGGTCCGCGCCCGCGGCCCGTCCCTGTGGAGGTGCTGTTCGCCTCCGCAGACCGGTGGCGGGCGGCCGCCTGGGCCACCCTTCGCGCGGAGCACCACCCGCGGCATGGCAGTCTTAGACCTGCGCCATGCCGACGTGGCGCAATGGACGGACAAGGGTTCGGGCGAGGAGCGGGCACAGTGCAGCGCTGGCGTGGCTTGGAGGACATCCCCGAGGGCTGGGGACGCAGCGTCGTCACCATCGGCTCCTACGACGGAGTGCACCGCGGCCACCAATTGATCATCGGCAAGGCCGTCGCGCGCGCCCGTGAGCTGGGGATTCCGGCCGTGGTCGTCACCTTCGACCCGCACCCGAGCGAGGTCGTGCGGCCGGGCACCCACCCGCCGCTGCTGGCGCCGCACCACCGGCGCGCGGAACTGATGGCCGGGCTGGGGGTGGACGCGGTGCTGATCCTGCCGTTCACCAAGGAGTTCTCGAAGCTGTCCCCGGCCGACTTCGTGGTCAAGGTACTGGTCGACAAGCTGCACGCGCAGGTCGTCGTCGAGGGCCCCAACTTCCGCTTCGGGCACAAGGCGACCGGCAACGTCGAAACCCTCGCCGAGCTCGGGACCACCTACGACTACACGGTCGAGGTCATCGACCTCTTCGAGCGCGGTGCGGCGGGCGGCGGCGAGCCGTTCTCCTCCACGCTCACCCGCCGGCTGGTGGCCGAGGGCGATGTGGCCGGTGCGACGGAGGTCCTCGGACGACCGCACCGCGTCGAGGGCGTCGTCGTACGCGGTGCCCAGCGCGGCCGCGAACTGGGCTTCCCCACGGCCAACGTGGAGACCGTCCCGCACACCGCCATCCCGGCCGACGGCGTCTACGCCGGCCTGCTGCAGGTGGAGGGCGAGGCGATGCCGGCGGCCATCTCGGTCGGCACCAACCCGCAGTTCGACGGCAAGGTGCGCACCGTCGAGGCGTACGCCATCGACCGCGTCGGCCTGGACCTGTACGGCCTGCACGTCGGGGTGGACTTCCTCGCCTACATCCGCGGCCAGGAGAAGTTCGACACGCTCGACGCCCTGCTGGAGCGGATGGCGGTCGATGTGAAGCTGGCACGGGGGCTGATCGCGGCGGCGGCCGAGTGAGGGGTCGGCGGGGGGGGGGCGTTGCGGCGCTGCGGTGCTCTCGTCTGGGGTTCTCGGCTGCAGTTCTCTCGTCTGGGGTGCCTCGTCGTTGTGCGGCTTTTGTTGAGCCTTTGAGCCCTTGAGGCGTTCAGGCCTTCAGCTGTTGAGCCGTTGAGTCGTTCTCGCCTCGGCTTTCCGCCGCTTCCGTTTTTTCCCCGCCGCCCACCCCCCTTCGGGGGGTGGGCGGGTGTAGACGTGCGGACGCGCGGCAGTGCGGATGCAGTCAGGTCACAGTTTCCTCAACTCGGCTGGTTCCACGCAGAGTTCGGCGTGAATTGTTTCGCTCGTCCGGGGGATGACGTGATACGGGGCGGGGCCCGACACCTGAGTGGTGTCGGGCCCCGCCCCGTATTGCCCTACGTCCGCCTCACTGCGGAGGCGGCTGCTGCTGCCACCCCGGCCCCAGGCCCGGGCCCTGCTGCTCGGGCTGCGGTGCGTCCGGAGCGGGCTGTTGCTGCTGCCACTGCGCCTGCTGCTGGCCCTGCTGCGGCTGCTGGGTCCAGCCGCCCTGCTGCGGCGGGTAGCCGGCCGGCGGCTGGCCCTGCTGCGGCTGCTGCTGGCCCTGCTGTGCGGCGTACTGCTGTTGCGCGTACGGGTCGCCGCCCATCTGCTGCTGCGCGTACGGGTCCTGGCCCATCTGCTGCTGGGGGTACATGCCCTGCGCCTGCTGAGCCCGCGCGAAGTCCTCGGCCACCAGGGCCGAGAGGTTGAAGTACGCCTCGCGGGTCTTGGGCCGCATCATGTCGAGGTCGACCTCGGCACCGGCGGCGAGATGCTCGTCGAAGGGTACGACCACGACACCGCGGCAACGGGTCTCGAAGTGCGACACGATGTCATCGATCTTGATCATCTTGCCGGTCTCACGGACCCCCGAGATGACCGTGATGCCGCGCTGCACCAGGTCCGCGTAGCCGTGTGCGGAGAGCCAGTCCAGGGTGGTGCTCGCACTGCTCGCACCGTCCACGGACGGGGTGGAGATGATGATCAACTGGTCGGCGAGATCGAGGACTCCCCGCATCGCGCTGTAGAGCAGCCCGGTACCCGAGTCGGTGAGGATGATCGGGTACTGCCTGCCGAGGATGTCGATCGCCCGCCGGTAGTCGTCGTCGTTGAAGGTCGTCGAGACGGCCGGGTCGACGTCGTTGGCGAGGATCTCCAGGCCCGACGGGGCCTGCGAGGTGAACCGGCGGATGTCCATGTAGCTGTGCAGGTGCGGGATGGCCTGCACCAGGTCACGGATGGTCGCACCGGTCTCACGGCGCACCCGTCGGCCGAGCGTGCCGGCGTCCGGGTTGGCGTCGATCGCGAGGATCTTGTCCTGGCGCTCGGAGGCGAGGGTGGCACCCAGCGCGGTGGTCGTGGTGGTCTTGCCGACACCGCCCTTGAGGCTGATCACCGCGATCCGGTAGCAGGACATCACCGGAGTACGGATCAGCTCCAGCTTGCGCTGCCGCTCCTCCTGCTCCTTCTTGGCGCCCAGCTTGAACTTCGACGGCTGCGCGTTGGCGCCCGGCTTGCGCTTCTTGGGCTGGTTGCGCAGCAGCCGGTCGGAGGTCAGCTCGACGGCGGCGCTGTAGCCGAGCGGCGCGCCGGGAGCGGCCCGCTGCTGCGGCTGCTGCTGACCCGGCGGCGAGTACGACGCGTAGTTGGCGGCGGCGTTCGGGTCGCCGGTCTGCTGACCGGGCAGCTGCTGGTACTGCGCCTGTTGCTGGGCCTGTTGTGCCTGGGCCTGCTGAGCCTGGGCATGCTGCTGTGCCTGTTGGGCTTGCTGCGCCTGCTGCTGGGCCTGCGCGTGCTGTTGGGCCTGAGCCTGCTGTGCCTGGGCCTGCGCGTGCTGCTGCTGAGCTTGGGCGTGCTGCTGGGCCTGCTGGGCCTGGGCCTGCGCCGCCTGGGCCTGAGCCTGTGCCTGCTGTGCGTGCTGGGCCTGAGCCTGCGCCGCCTGCTGCGCGGCCTGCTGCTGGTGGTAGCCGGACTGGGCCTGGCCCTGCTGTGGGTAGCCCTGGGCACCGGTCTGCGGATAGCCGTAAGCCGGCTGCGGCGCGGCCGCGTGCGGCTGCTGTGCCTGCTCCGCGTGCGGCTGCGGCTGGGCCTGCTGGGGGTATCCGTACGCGGGCTGCGGATAGCCGTACGCGGGCTGCTGCGCGGGCGCGCCCTGCTGGGCCGGGTAGCCGGCCTGCTGCGCCGCCTGCTGCTGGGCGTACCCGGACTGGGCCTGCTGCGCCTGCGGTTGCTGCTGCTGGGCCGGTGCCTGCTGGGCCTGCTGCGGCTGCTGTGCGGCCGCCTGGCCCTGCGCCATCCGCGGGTCCGCGGGCTGGTACTCCGGCGGCAGCGGCAGCGGCGGCACCGCGCCCTGTCCGGGCGCCCCCTGCTGCTGACCGTCCGCCGCGGCACCCCAAGGAGCGCCCTGCTGCGGAACACCCTGCTGGGGAGCCGCCTGCTGCGGCGTCGCCTGCTGGGGCATGCCCTGCTGCTGCGGCACACCCTGCTGAGGAGCCGTCTGCTGCTGCGGAATCCCCTGCTGCGGCACACCCTGTGCGGGCCCGCCCTGCTGGGGCACGCCCTGGTGCGGCTGGGCCGGTGCGGGCTGTGCGCCCTGCGCGACGGCCTCGGGGCCCGGCTGTGCGGGAATCGCGGCGTCAGGGGCCGGTGTTCCGCCCTCGACGGGGGCGATCGTGGCCGAGGTCTCCGGCTTCGATGTCACGTCGGTGGACGCGGCCTCGGGCTCGGAAGCGCTCGCGCTCTCCGCCTCCGTATCCTCGTCCACCGCGCCCGTGTCCTCGTCGTCGTCCCAGAGGGAGGCCGACGGGTCGACGCCTGTGCCCGAACGCCGATTACCGCCGTCGGACTCCTCGTTCGACGCCGGCGCGGTCTCGGCGGAAGGCTCCGGGGCGGCCGGGGGAGTGGTGGCGGCCGGGGCGTCCTCGCCCGTTTCCTGCGGGCGCAGCGTCGGGAATCCCGGCGGCGCGGCCTCCGCGGGGCCGGGGAGCGGCTGGCCCACGGGCGGCCCGACGGGGGGCTGGGCCCCGGCGGGCGGAGTGGTGGGCGAAGACGCAGGAGGAGCCGCGGACGAGCCGGTGGCACTCGTGCCGCCACCACTGGTGTCGTTATTCGCGTACCAGGCCGGTGCGGTGAAATCGATCTTGAACTCACCGGTCAGGTCGAACTCGGACTGGTCGTCGTCAGGATCGTTTCCGTCCGGACGGAAAGCCTCCTGCTCGTTCACTGTGCCTCCTGGTGTACTGCAACGCACCTGAACGGCAAGACCGGATACAGGCGGATCGATCGGATGGAGCGGAAGTCGGAACACGCCACCCGGGGTTGCGCCAACACTAGCTGTCTCCATCCCCGTCTCGACTGCCGTCGTGCTGTGCTCCTGCGGCTCTCCCATACAGCCTAATCAAGAGTCGGCCCATAACGGCAGTCGGTGTCATGTCGTCTTCATCCCTTTCGGCACGCTGACGGGCGCACCCGTGGATGCGCCCGTGAGTCGTGCCTCGTGGCCGGTGGCGTACGTGCTGCGCGGACGCCCGGCCCGCCGTGCGGTCAGTCCATCCGGCGCGGCCCGCCGAGCAGGTTGGTCTCCGCCTCGGTGGGCTGCGTCATGACGAACTGGTGGCCGTCGCGCGAGCACCACAGCATCGCGTTGTCGCTGAGCGTCGGCAGCACCGCGCCGATCTGCTCCGGCAGTCGCATGATTCGCGTCACAACCTCCGCCTCTTCCGGCGAAAGCCGCTGCAGACCGACCAGGTCGGCGCGGCCGAGCATCTGCGGCGACCGCGGCCCGAGGAACGGCAGGACGGTCAGCACCGACTGCCAGGGGCTCGGGGCCAGCTGATTGCGCGGCGGCCGCGCACCCATGTCCCGGACCACCAGCACCGGGCTGGAGACCGACGGCCCCTGCGGTGCGATCTGCCGTACCTCGTGGACCGACACGCACTGCTGTCCGCCGCCCGCGGCCTGTGCCATCTGGCCCCAGGCCTGCGGACGTGCCGTCTCGACCGCGACCCGGGCGCCGACGGCGACCGTGCGCAGCGCCAGCACCTGCGCCATCCACATGCTGCCGACCAGCGCGATCTCCATCGGTGCCGGCCGCAGCAGGCTCACCACGGCGGGCTCGTTCTGCGGGTCGATGCCGATGATCACGCCGTCGTCGCCGACCGGCAGGGTCAGGGAGGCGAGCGACTCGGCGGTCAGTACGTGCGGGCTGCGCCGCGGACCGCGCAGACCGTAACCGGGCCGCAGCTTCGGACCGGTCGGCCCCGACTGCTCCTCGTCCGGGCGCGGCTGGTGCGAGAGCCGACTGCCGCCGTCACCGCTGCTGAGCGGGGGGTTGCGCCAGCCGTTGCCGCTGGTGTTGACGCGGGGCTGATAGGTGGGAGAGGCCATCAGCGGGTACCTCCGAGGGGAAGCGTGGCCAGCAGGCCGGGCAGCTGTTCCCGGTCGAGGCGTACGAGGCCGACCTTGGCGGAACCGGAACGGCGCTCCAACTCGCTCTGGGCGGCGGAGAGTTCGTTCTCGCTGCGGGTGGAAAGGCGGATGTAGCCCGAGATGGCCGGGGCGCGGCCGCCGCCGTGCGTGGCGGTCAGCGCGAAGGTGCTGGCCATCGCCCTGGTGCTGGTCAGCAGCTGGGTGACGGCCGCCAACGGCGCACCGCCCTGGCCCAGTTGGGGCCACCGGCCGATCCAGTACGTGGAGTGCCAGCGGTCGTCACAGCGCACCGCCCGGGTCGTCTCCTGGGTGCGGCGGGCCGCGCGGCCGTCCCGCCCCATCGCGCCGCTGGCGGCCCGCGGGCTGACGCACACCGCGGTACCGATCGCGGCCACGACCTCACGCTCGGCGAGCACCTTGGCGCGCACGCCGTGCGCGGTCAGCCGGCTGACGAGCTGGTCGGCGGCGCGCAGCAGGGAACGCTTGGCCCCCTCCATCCCGCCGCCGCGGGCCTCGATCGCCTCCGCGCACAGCTCGGGGTCGAGCTTGAGCGCGATCCACGTCAGCTGCAGGCCGGGCGTCTGCGACTGGGCCTGCAGCGGCGCGTACGAGCGGGCCGCGACGGCCTGTTCGGGCAGGTGCGGGGCCGGTGCGGGCTGGGTGTACTGGACGAACTGCACCGACTCCAGGTGGATGTCCTCGATGTCGAGCGCGGTGTGCAGCACCTCCAGCGGCAGCATGTGGCTGCCGCGCTGCGGCCGCAGCGGCTCGTCACGGGCGTCCACCTGGACGAGGGCGGTCAGGAACGTGCCGTCACCGACGAACCCGATGGCACGCTGGTCCGCCTCGGTCGTGAACTCATAGGTCCGCAGCGCCGGTTCGCACTCCACCACCGGGGCGATCGCCGGGTCGACGCCCTGTGTGGCCGCGAGGGCCGCGGCGCTCTCCTTGCCGCGGCGCTTCATGGCGCGCACGGTGGTGATCCATTCCGGCAGCGGAATCCGCCGGCGCCGGCCGAGCGCGAAAATGACCAGAACCGCCGCGAGCACAATGGCCACGGTCAGGGCAGCCGGATGGATCGACCAGCCCACCAGTACCAGGGCCGCGGCGAGTTCGATGATGGCCAGCTGCTGAACGCGCACCCCGCCGATGGTTCCTGCCTGTTGGCGCAGCCGTGGTGCCACCGGACCTGCCGGGCGGGCCGCGGAACGCCGGCCGCCATTTTCTCTGTTGCCCGGAGCTGTACCGTTTTGGCCGCCATTTCCCGCGTATTGCGGTGCAGCGGAAGGCTGTTGTTGCTGTTGCCGCCCGTTGCGGCGTCGAGCCCTGGTGGCGCTGGACATCCCCCGGCCTGCTCCTCTACTGGTGGTGTGGGCTTCTGGGTGTATCGGTCGCCACTGAGGCTGGTGCGCTGGAAGGTGGCACCCGTACCGTACGGGTCGATCGACACACGGCATAGTAGAGGGCGCTACGGCGTGAGTGCCGGGGGCGGTCGAGGTAGATCCGACAGGCGGGGAGAAAAAGCAACAATGGCATCACGTCGGGACGAGCTGAATGCGTATTCGTTTGCTCGAAAGCGCACGAATGCGGCATTTCTGAAGCCGCTGCCGAACGGTTCGATCGAGAGCGCCCCCCGACCCCTCAAGGCGGTCGTGCCCAGCATCGTGATGGGCGTCGTCGTCCTGGTGGGATTCGGCGCCTGCGGCATTCTCAAGCCCGTTGCCCCGCAAGGCTGGGACGAGGTCGGCAAGAATGTCATCGTCGGGGACAAATCCACCACGCGCTATATCGTCCTGGACAATGGTAAGGGCAGCCAGAAGCTGCTGCACCCGATCCTCAATCTCGCCTCCGCCCGACTGCTTATCGACCCGAATTTCACGGTGGTCAAGGTCAAGGAATCCGAGCTGGACGGAAAGATTCCGCACGGCCCGGCCATCGGCATTCCCTACGCCCCCGACCGGCTGCCCGGCAAGGAGGACGTCGACAAGCCGAAGACCTGGGCGGTGTGTTCGCGCCCCGGCAGCGGTTTGCACAGCAAGCCCCAGCAGTCCGTCTTCGTCCTGGGCGGCAAGGACAAGAAGGCCGTCGAGGACAAGGGCAAGCTGGACCCCCGTCAGGCGCTGTACGTCCAGGACCCGGACGAGAAGCGGTGGCTCGTCGACAGCGAGGGCAAGGCCTTCGAGTTCAGCGGTAGCGAACCGGTCAACGAAAGGCTGCGCCAGATCCTCTTCGGCCCTGCCAAGCCGCAGCAGGTGTCGCAGCAGTTCATGGATACCCTCCTTCGCGTTCCGCGTCATTTCGGGATCGGCATGCCCGTCGTCGACGGGGCCGGCAGCGGCGAGACCACCGACCCGAGGGTCCCGGCGCAGGCCAAGAAGATCGGCTCGATCCTCGAAGACAGCAACGGCCAGAAGTACGTGGTGCAGCGGGACGGCGTCGAGCAGGTGTCGGACTTCGTCGCCACCCTCCTGGAGCAGGGCGCGAACGCGGACAAGGTGAACGGCGACAACACGCCGATCAAGCCTGTACCGGTCGCCGCCATCGTCCCGAAGAAGGACGCCTCGGGGGAGCCGACGGACTTCTACGGCGAGTTGGACGGCCTCCCCTCCCCGTGGCCGACGGAAAGCCTCTCGGTGGCCAACAACTTCGAGCGTGGCTCCATGACCGGCGGACTGACGCGTCCCACACGCAACGGTGTGTCGTGCAGCGTCTACAACGGCAAGAACATCAAGCTCCCGGGCGGCGCCGAGAAGGATCTCGGGTACCCGAACGGCGTGCCCGAAATGCAGGCTTGGGTCGGCACGGACTACCCGGTCAAAATCGCCACCGGGGCCAACTCGTATGTCACGCCGGGCAGCGGTCTGCTCTACACGCAGGTGCGGACTGCCCAGGAGAAGACCGGCACCCAATTCCTGGTCACCGACACCGGACTGCGCTATCCGCTGCCGCGGAACAATGACAGCAGCGACAAGTCCGGCAAGGCCGACGACGAACAGGACAAGGCCAAGATCCACCTCGGCTACGAGGCCGCGCATCCCCCGCTGATCCTGAAGGCCTGGTCCGATCTCCTCTCCACCGGCCCGTCGCTGGAGATTGACAGCGCCAGGAAGCCGCAGTCGTCCTGATATGAGCGGAAGGCCGCGCCGCGCACCGGAAAACGGGGCATTCGGCGCGGCCTTCGCCGTACCCGGATTCCGCCGCCCCGGTTTTCCTCCGGGGTGCGCCGCGTTCTTCTCGGCGTGATCTTCACCGGTCGGCCCCGTTGGTGAATGACCGATAGCGGTACATCTGTCCGTTTCTTGTGAACGACGTTTCACCAACGGGCAGTTGACATTGTTGTGATCGCGTCACAACAGCCCGCCCCCTGTTGGGAACAGGCATATCGAGTGGTTAAAGTAGCCAAAGGCGTCAGCAGGAGATGCCTGCCGCGCGAGCGCCTGTGGCTGCCCGGTGCGGTACGACGTACGAGTCTCATGGGGGACGTTGACTATGGCTGGTCAGCAGTACACAACCACCGAGGAGGAGATGGTCGCGTTCAGCGGCAAGATCTCCTCGGTCAACCAGTCGATCCAGGGCGAGATCTCGCGCCTGAACACGGTCGTCGACACCATCACGTCTGGTTGGAAGGGTGCTGCGGCCTCCTCGTACAACCAGCTCCAGTCAAAGGTGAACGAGGACGCCAACCGTCTCAACCAGCTGCTGGGTGAGATCAAGGAAGCGATCGACGAGACCACCAAGAACTACTCCGCCTCCGAAGAGGAGCAGGCGCAGTCGATCTCGCACATCTCCGCCTCGGCTTCCCCGTTCGGATGATGGGGCCGCGTCGCTGACCGCGGCGCGACGGCCCAGCCGCCACAGTCCGGGGCCGCGGTCCGTCCGCCGGCCCGCTGTGGTGTGTGAATCGACCAGCTTCATCAACTCCTGAGGAGACACCATGTCAGGCCAGATCCTCGTTAATTTCGCGACGATCTCGCAGGCCAGTTCCGACGTGCGCGGTACGGCCAACAACATCCGCCAGCAGCTCGACGACCTCGAGGCGGGCGTCAAGAAGATTGCCGCGAGCTGGGAAGGTGCGGCGCAGGAGGGCTACCAGGCCCGCCAGCGCGAGTGGGACCAGCGTGCCGCTTCCCTGCACTCGACGCTCGAGGCCATCGCCAAGGCGCTGGACCAGGCCGCTCAGAACTACCAGTCCACTGAGCACAAGAACTCCGGTATCTGGGGAGGCTGACCCCCGGTCGGTCGAGCCGGAGACGGCCAGACCTGAGCAGCCCGGCTGCTCGCACAGTGGTCCATGAGGGCGAGCGCGCTGCATCAGTGCGCTCGCCCTTCTGCCGTCCACCACTCCTTCACCCCTCCGCCTCCGTCTCCTCACCTTTCGTTCCTGCCCAATTCGCCACACATGGAGAGCAGAAAGCCCGTGGGATCTCGCGCCATTCACCGACCCGGGCACCGTCGCCGAGCGGCGGGTGCACTGGTCACGGCGGTGTGCATCGTCGGCCTGTCGAGTGTCACCGCCGCCCCGGCGGTCGCGGACCCGAACGTGCCGCTCAACAGTGGTGAGTGCAAGTTCGGCACCAACAACATCCCAGAGACCCCCTGGTCGCTCCAGCGCCTCCTGACCAACCAGATGTGGGCCGACACCCACGGGGAGGGCGTCCGGGTCGCCGTCATCGACACCGGTATCGACGCCGGCAACTCGCAGATCAAGCCCAGCATCGAAGGCCCCGGGAAGAGGTTCGTCCCCGGCGGCAAGCCGACCGTCGATCAGGTCGGCCACGGCACCAAGGTCGCGGGCATCATCGCCGCGCAAAAGCAGTCCGGTTCGGGTTTCTACGGCCTCGCTCCCAAGGCGAAGGTCATTCCGCTGCAGCAGACCAGCGAGGAAAAGGCCGGCACCGCCGACAGCCTTGCCGACGCCATCGACTACGCGGTCAAGCAGAACGTCGACATCATCAACATCTCCCAGGGCACGGACGCCAGCCCGGACAAGCTGCACTCCCTCAAGGCGGCAATCCAGCGCGCCTCCCTGCGGAAGATCCTCATCGTCGCGTCGGCCGGAAACGACGGCGCGAGCGGCAAGGACAAGAAGATGTTCCCGGCCGCCTTCCAGGAATTCGACAACGTCCTGTCCGTGGCCGCCTCGGACCGCAACAACGAGCGCGCGCCCTTCTCGCAGTCCGGCGACTGGGTCGACATCGCCGCGCCGGGCGTGAACATGGTCTCCACCGTCCCGGACGGCGGCAACTGTGTCGACCAGGGCACCAGCTTCGCCGCCCCCTACGCCGCGGGCGCCGCGGCCCTCCTGATCTCGAAGCACCGGCACGAGGTCCCGAAGTGGACGCCGCAGCAGGTCATCTGGCACCTGGAACAGACCGCGGAGCGCGTACGCCCGAAGGCCGACCGGAACATCGGCTGGGGCGTCGTCGACCCGGTCGCCGCCCTCAACGACAACACCAGGCCCACCGCCGAACCCCAGCCGGACAAGCCCTCCAACGCGGCTGACGGCTCCAACATCCAGCCGACCGCCGTCACCATCGGCGAGTCCGCCGAGGAACGGCGCGCCCGCATCTCCATCTACATCGTCGGCGCCGGGCTTCTTGCCGTCGGCGCGGTCGTCGGCTCCTCGATCGCAATCCGCGACTGGCGCCGGAAGAACGGACTGACATCTCACGGGGAGGCCAGTAATGGCTAAGGAATATCGGGTTGATCTGGATGCTTTGGACCAGGTGGTCAGGGAGCTGAACAGTGTCCTGAAGGACATGGGTGAGGCGAAGGGGAAGGCCAAGAACCGGACCTACCTGCCGGACAGCGCGCTGGGCAAGAACTTCGGCGAGCGCAAGAGGATGCATGACTCTCACAACGAGATGAAGAGTTACATCGAGGACAACATCGTCTCCTTGATCGAAAAGATGGTCGATGAATTCGGCAAAAAGACCAAGAAGGCGAAGGAAGCCTACGACGACGCCGAGCACAAGAATAAGCTGAAGTGACATCGGCAGTGGTTTGGTTGGCCATCAGCTGAAGGAGAAGGGGGACGACAGGTGAGTTCAGGTACGGGCGGATCGCCCGAAGACGGTTTCGTGGACAATCGGTTCCACACCAAGTTCAACGAGCATGACTTCGACGGCCTGAAGGGCATGCTGGACGGAGCCAGCGTCGAGACGGTTCGTACGGTTGCGCACCACTGGATGATCCTTGAGGGCGACTTGCTCGACCTGCGCGAGAAGTTCTCCAAGGCTGTGGACAAGGTGCTGGAACACTGGCACGGGGACTCGGCTGACCGCTTCCGCGCGAAGGCTGAGGAGGTCAAGGCGAACTTCAAGCACGCAGCGCCCTACGCCAAGCACACGGCGGGGGTCATGGGTGCAGTGGCTGACGACCTCCAGAAGGCCATCGACAAGATTATTCCGGTCGATGACAGCTGGAACTGGAGCGACGACGTCTGGGGCGAGACGTGGTTCTCGGACAATATCGACGATGACGACCTGAACGATGCGCTCAAGAAGGGCGCGAGCACGCGGGGCGTCCTCGAGGCGAACAAGGACGAACTGTCCGGGCACCAGAAGCATCGGCTCGAGGCCGCTGTGGCCATGGAGAACTTGGGTACGGCGTATGTGGTGCGCTCCGCGTCCCTGAAGCCTCCGAAAACAGGCGTGAATGACGACAAGGTTCCTGAGCACAAGGACCCGACGGACGGGGCCGGACTGGGGCCCATCCAACAGCCCATGGGTTTGGGAGGTGGGCCGAAGGGCGGCGGTGGCGGACTCAAGCTTCCGACGCGAGGGGTAAAGACCGGCGGCACTCCGAAGATGCCCAACTCTCCCGAGCTCAAGACGCCCCGTCAGCCGGGCATCAGTGGTGGTTTGGGTTCAATGAAGCCCAAGACGCCCGAGGTGGGAACCGGTCTCAACGGTCTCAATGATGGTGGTGTCGGCGGGGGCGTCAAGATCCCTGGCGGCGGCGCCGGAGGCGGTGGCCTGGCCGGTGGTGCCGGCGGTGGCGCCGGCGTCCACGTGCCTGGTGGTGCTGGTGGCGGAGGTGTCCAAATGCCGGGTGGCATGGCAGGCGGTGCCATGGCCGGGCGTGGCGGTGCCGGCGTCAAGGGCGGTGCTTCTGGTGCTGGTGCCGGTGGTGCAGGTGCCCGTAGCGGCCGCGCCGGTATGCCTGGAATGGGTGGTGCACATGCTGGTGGTGCAGGGAAGGGCGCGGGCGGAGGCCGCCAGGGCGTGAGCACCGGTGGCGCGCAGGCCCGGCAGAAGGGCGGAACCATTGGGACGCCTGGCGGAAAGGTCAGTGGTGCCGGCCAGGGTGGCTCCGGTCTGCACCGCAGTCGAGGAGGAACCGCGGCGGGAGCCGGCGGTTCAGGTAGTCGCCGTCCGGCAGGCATGATGGGCGCACCCGGCGCGCACGGAGCCAAGGGCGAAGGCAGGGGAAGCGACGCAAGCCGTCCTGACTACCTCGTGGAAGAAGAGGAAACCTGGACGCCGGAGCGTAATGTGGCACCCCGGGTCATCGAGTAGGAACGGCTGGACGAGCAATCGGCAGACACGCTTGGGGCCTGCAGCCCTTGGGCTGCAGGCCCCAACTCTGTGAGAAAGGTGTTATGGCATGAGCTTCACGCGGACGCTGCGTGCGGTGGGCGGCGCGGTAGTGGCGGGAGCACTGCTCTTCGGCACCGCGCCGGTTGCTTCGGCCGACCAGATCAGGAAAGACCAGTGGCCGTTGACGGCCTTCGGGGCTAACGACATCTGGAAAGTGTCAACAGGTAAGGGCGTTACCGTCGCGGTTATCGACCAGCCGGTGGATGGAAATCACCCTGATCTCAAGGGGAACGTACTTCCCGGAAAGAACTTCTCAGCCGGGGGAACGGCGGATCGTGCTGATGGGAAGCAAGAACATGGTACCGCCATGGCCTCGCTCATCGCTGGGCACGGGCACGGCGCCGGTGGTTCCGAAGGGGTGAAGGGGCTGGCGCCAGACGCCAAGATCCTCCCTCTCGGGATGGACTTTGAAGGATCTGGAAATAGCGCTGAATTCGGTAAGGGGTCCATTTCGTACGCTGCGCCGCTGAGATATGCCGTTGACCACGGTGCGAGCATTGTGAACATGTCGTTCGACACTGCGAATACGGAACCGTCCCCCGCTGAGCAGGCGGCTGTAAATTATGCGAGGAAGCACGACGTGTTGCTGGTCGCATCGTCGGGAAATGCTGGGGTCGAGACTCCTCGCAACCCGGCGGCAGCGCCTGGAGTCCTTGCCGTGGGAGCGGTGGACGTTGACCTCAAGGTCTGGAAGTACTCCAATTACGGACCGCATATCAAGCTGC
This sequence comes from Streptomyces sp. NPDC048612, assembly GCF_043199295.1. Lineage (NCBI taxonomy): Bacteria > Bacillati > Actinomycetota > Actinomycetes > Kitasatosporales > Streptomycetaceae > Streptomyces > Streptomyces sp. NPDC048612. The sequence continues at coordinate 11,725 of NZ_JBICVV010000040.1, read as the reverse complement.
TGGCCCCTGGTGTTCATATCCGCTCGGCGGGAGTCGAGGACCCGTACAGGCTGGCCAACGGCACCTCGGACGCCGCGGCGTACGTGTCCGCCGCCGCTGCCCTTCTCCGCGCCAAGTTCCCGGATCTGACCGCCGGTCAGATTGCCAACCGGCTGGTGAAGTCCGCAGTGGTGCCGGACGACAAGAAGGGCGCGAAGCTTCCTGACCCGCACTACGGTTACGGGACCATCAGGCCGTACACCGCCCTGACCAAAGACATTCCCGCCGGTTCGAAGAACGGCCCGTTGCCGGCGCTCGACGGCGGCTCGTCTCCTGGCTCCGCCAAGGATGCTGAACAGGGCGCCAAGATTGACAGCGACAAAGGCATGAGCACCGGTGCCCTGGTCGGCATCTTTGCGGGTGGGGCGGTCGTCCTCGCCATCGTCCTGGGCATCGTGATCGTCGCCGTGCGGAAGAAGAACCGTCGTAATGGTCCGCCGTCGGGTGGTCCTGGTGGCTATGGCGGTCCGGGTGGCTCCGGCGGCTTTGTGCCGCATCCGCCGAACCCGAACTCGTATCAGCAGCAGCCGAGTGGGCCCGGTTCGTATCCGTCGGCGCCGCCCACGCAGCCGCCCGGTCGGTAATTTCGGATTGTTCCACCAACGGTGGGGCCCGCAGCTTTTGGCTGCGGGCCCCATCTCTGTGAGGAAGGTGTGATGTACGGCATGGGCTTCACGCGGACGCTGCGTGCGGTGGGGAGTGCGCTGGTTGCGGGGGCGTTGCTCGTCGGTATCGCGCCGGTTGCTTCGGCAGATCAGATCAGGCATGAGCAGTGGCCGTTGAGGTCCTTCGGCGCTGACGATGTCTGGAAGGTGTCGACAGGCAAGGGCGTCACGGTCGCGGTCATCGACGATCCGGTGGATGGCAGTCATCGAGACCTGAAGGGAAATGTGCTTCCAGGGAAGAGTTTCTTCACTGGAGGAACGGCAGATCATCCTTTCGGAGAGCGGGAGCACGGCACGGCCATGGCTTCGCTCATCGCTGGGCACGGGCATGGGCCTGGGGGCGGTGACGGTGTCAAGGGGCTGGCGCCTGACGCCAAGATTCTTCCTGTCGGGATCGACCTTGGAGATCCCGACGAGGGCTCTGATTCCAGCGGAAAGAGACTCTCCTACGCTGAACCGTTGAGGTATGCAGTAGACCACGGTGCGCGTGTGGTGAACATGTCGTTCATGGCTGACGATGTGGTGCCCTCGGATGCTGAACAGGCAGCCGTTGACTATGCCCGGCAGCACGATGTGCTGGTAGTCGCCGGGTCAGGAAATTCCGGGGTCAGCTCTCCACGCAATCCGGCAGTGGCGCGTGGGGTTCTTGCCGTGGGAGCGGTGGACATCGACCTGAAGGTCTGGAAGTTCTCCAATTACGGTTCACATATCAAGCTGTTGGCGCCGGGGCTTCATATTCGGTCGGCGGGGGTTGAGGCCCCGTACCGTTTGGCGAATGGCACCTCAGACTCCACAGCGTACGTTTCCGCCGCCGCAGCGCTCCTCCGCTCCAAGTTCCCGGAGTTGACCGCCGGGCAAATCGCCAACCGCCTGGTGAAGACCGCTGTTCTGCCGGACAGCATGAAGGGGAAGAAGCTCCCCGACTCTCACTACGGTTACGGCATCGTCAATCCCTGGCAGGGGCTCATCAAGAAGCTTCCCGCAGGCTCGAAGAACGGCCCGCTGCCTCCCCTAAGCGATGCCTCATCCAAGGCGGCTGGTGACGGCAAGGCAGTCAAGAGCGACACCGATGAGGGCATGGGCATGGGCCTCATCGTCGGCATTGTTGGTGGTGTGGTCGGTCTCCTGGTCGTCGTGCTGATCGTGGTGCTGGTGGCCAAGAAGAAGAGCGGGCGGAATGGTCCACCTCCGGGGGGTTCCGGTGGGTACGGTGGTCTCGGGGGGCAGGGTGGGCCTGGTGGATTTGTGGGGTATCCGGTGAATCCGAATCCCTATCAGCAGCAGCCGGGTGGGCCCGGTTCGTATCCTTCGGCGCCGCCTGTGCAGCCGCCGGGGCGGTAGGTTCTGACGTTCATCAAGGTGTGGCCCGTGGCTTTCGAGTTGGGGGCCGCTGCTTGTTGGGGAGAGGTGTTGTACGGCATGGGCTTTACGCGGACGTTGCGTGCGGTGGGGGGCGTGGTGGTGGCCGGGGCGTTGCTCTTCGTTGGCGCGCCGAGTGCTTCGGCGGACTACATCAGGGACGGGCAGTGGGCGCTTGACGCGTTCAATCCGCAGAAGGTGTGGAAGGAGTCGACCGGGAAGAACGTGACGGTGGCCGTCATTGATTCCGGTGTCAATGGGGATCACGTCGATCTCAAGGGCAATGTGCTTCCTGGGAAGAGCTTTGCCGACGGGGGTGGGACGGCAGATCATGAATCCGGTGACGACCACGGCACGGCTATGGCGGCTCTGATCGCGGGGCATGGGCACGGCCCCGGTCACGCTGACGGCATCATGGGGCTGGCGCCGGATGCGAAGATCCTTCCGGTCAAGAGGAACGAAACGTTCGGCGGAGACGCGAACGAGGTCGACGGCGCCATTCGCTACGCGGTCGATCACGGCGCGAAGGTCATCAACATGTCCTTTGCGGGGCCTTACGAACTGACCGAGGGCGAGAAGAGCGCCATCGGCTATGCCGTGAAGAAGGACGTGCTGCTGGTCGCCGGTTCCGGTAACGACGGCACCGGTGAGCCTTTGTATCCGGCTGCGGAGCCCGGTGTCCTGGCGGTCGGCGCCGTTGCCGAGGATGGTCAGGTCCTCGGCAAGTCAAATTACGGATCGCACATTCGGTTGATTGCTCCCGGCGAGCGGATCTACTCCGCCGGAACCCACCCGAAGTACCGGCAGGCCACCGGCACTTCCGACGCGACGGCCTACGTATCCGCCGCCGCAGCCCTCGTCCGCTCGAAGTTCCCTGACCTCACCGCGGGGCAGGCCGCCAATCGGCTTACGAAGACGGCGATTAGTCCAGATGGCAGGACGGGCATCGCGTCTCCCGACCCGAAGTACGGGTACGGCGTCATCCGCCCGTACCGGGCCCTCTCCGAGGACATTCCTCCTGGGGCGAAGAACGGGCCGCTCACCATGCCGGAGGATTCTGATCCTCCGGCCGGCGCGGGGACGGATGCTGAGGGGAACGGGACCCGGGACGGTGCGAGCGAGGTGGTGGGTGGGCTGAGTCCCCTCGCTGTGGCCGGAATGGCGCTTGGCGTGGTGGTCGTCGTGCTGGGGGTTGTCATCGGGGTGGTCGTTGGCCAGAAGAAGCGCCGCAATGGGCCGCCTCCTGGTGGCCCCGCTTTCGGTGTACCGATGGGCGGAGTCGGCGTCCCGCCACAGCAGCAGTTCGGGTACGACCAGCAGCCGGGTAACCCGGGGCCTTACCCGCCAGCACCTCCCACTCACCCTCCGGGCCAGTGAGTTCTCCTTGAGTTCGTCAAGGGACGGGGCCCACAGCCGTGCAGGCTGTGGGCCCCGTCCTATTGGAGGGTGAATGTGGTGATCGTGGGGCGTGGGGTGTGTCGGCTCAGCCGAAGACCGAGCGGACCTCGTCCGTGACGTCCTGGTGGCGGGTGGCGGCGCCGCCGGTGTGGCGGTCGGTACGGCGTTGGGCGGCGTCCAGGCCCCGGGTGGTGAGGTCTTCCCTGGCGTGGTCGATGTAGGTGCCGGGGTCGGTGAGGCTGGTGACGCCGTCCTTGTAGTCCTGGGCGCCTTCCTTGATGCCGTCGACGTATTCGCCGGCCTTGTCCTTGGCGATGTCGGTGGTTTCGCCCCAGTCGATTCCGTCGCGGGCGCCGAAGTGGCTTTCGATGCCCTGCTGTGTGACGTTCTGGGCCATCTCCGTGGCGGCTTCCTGGGCCTTGGCCTTGCCCTCTTCGACGATCTTCTCGCGGGCGATTTCCTTCGCCTGGTCGACGACCTTGTCCTTGACGGTTTCCTTCACCGTCTTCTTCACGTAGTCCGCGGCGATCTTGCGGGCTTCCTTGGACACGGCCTTCTTCGCCATCTTCTTGATGGCGTCCATGGTGGCGTGCTCCATGGCCTTGGTGGCCGCCTCCATGACCTCGCGTTTGATCTTGTCGAGGATTTCGCGGACGAGTACCCGTGTCGCCTGAGTGGCTCCCGCGGCGCCGAGTTCGGACAGGCCGAGTGTGAAGGGCGCGGCGGCCTGGGCCGCGATGATCTCGGCGGCCAGGATCACCAGCTGGACGATGACCGCGATTTTGCCGGCGAGAACGGCGATGGCGGCCGCGTCGAAAGCGAGGGCGATGACTTCGGCCGCCGCTGCGGCGTCACGGAGGTAGTTGTCGCCGCTGTCTCCGCCGCCGGAGAAGGAACCCCATTCGTTCGCAAAGCCCTCGATCGCTTCGCCGGAGTTCGCGGAGACGACTTCACCGGCTGCCGAAGAACCCTGGGAGGACGCTTGATTGACCGCCTCGGCGAAGTTGCGCCAGACCTGCGCGCATTCGTGGAGCTTGTCCTCGTCGGCGTCCGGCCAGTTGTAGCCGAGGAGGTCCAGTACCCAAGCAACCTCGCTTGGCAGCGTCAATGACACAGCGATCGTCCCCCGTGCAGTTGTAGCCGATTGCGGAGTGGAATGGTGGTGGTGAGGAAAAGGAGAGAGCGGGCGGCGCGCGTGTCAGGGCGCGGGGCCTCGCAGGCAGGGGCGCGCCCGAGTTCCTGCGCGGTGCGCCGGGCGTCAGATCGCCGGGCGGCCGACCGCGCTGATGGTGTGGATGCCCTGCTCGTCGGACTCGGTGTACGAGTGGGCCATGTTCTGGAGCTTGTCGCCGATGTCTTCGAGGCGCTCGCCCAAGGAGTCCATCGACTCGAACATGCCGTCCCTGATGGGCGTGTAGATCGTTTCGAAGATATCGCCGAAGTCGCAGTTCTCCCAGGGGCTGCCAAGGCCTTCAAGATCGTCCTGAAGCTTCTTCGACGCCTTGGAGAAACCGCTGCCGATGTGCGCGAACGCGTTGCCCTGCGTACGCAGCACATCCGGATCTACGTCGAATGCCTTGCCTGCCACCATTGCCCCCGTTTTGCGGTGTGTACCGCGCGACATCTGTCGCGTTCTTAGTGATCCCACATTAGGTGATCTGAATGCAGGCATGTCAAGGCGAGGCGTGTGGAGGGAGCGTGGGAGTTGTGGCCCGTCAACGTCCCTGGGGGGGGCGGGGAATTGGCCTGCCAGGGGATTGGGGTGATTGGAGAATTTTGTGGATGGCGCGGATGCGGTCTCTCCGGCGACGCAATGAAAGGAGAGGTTAAATATTGGTACGGGGTTGGTCAATGTTTGGGAACTGGTGACCGGCATCCGGCATCCGGGACGCGGCATCCGGCGTCCAATGGCCCGGAGTTGCGTGCCGTTTCCTTCGGGACCGGTGGCTGAGTGAGTGTTCCGGTCCCGGGCGGCGAGGAATCCGGTCCGTTGGGGAGGGTGGGGCTAATCGGCGGGAGTCCGGGGCGAGTTGCGGCCCGGTCCGGGGATCGGGCCATGCCGACGATCATCCGTCCCGTAGCATTCCCGGTCATGGACATACCCGCCGATGAAGAGCCCCTCCCCGAGAATCCAGGGAATCGGGTGGGTCTGACCCCTCGTCAGGCCCGCCGCGTACGCATCGTTCTGGCCTCGGTGTTGATGGCCGCGATGGCGGGGGTGCTCGTGGTGCGCCTGGCCTCGCGTACGTCGGTGCTGGTGGTCGGGGTGTACGGGGCCGCGCTGGTGCTCTGCGGTGTGGTGATCGAACTCAGCCGTCACGGGCGTACCCGGCTCGGCACCTGGCTGCTGGGCATCGGCCTGGCGGCCGCGCTCGCCTCGGACTGGCTGCTGCTGCCCTGAGGCGACCGGCAAGGGGGAGAGGGGAGAGCCGCCCCCTCTCGTGCCCGCTCAGCCCCTCAACCCCCTCACTCCAAGCCCCCAACGGCCCAGTTCCCTCAGAACAACCCATGCCACATCTGCTCGATGATCAGTGACCACCAGTTGCTGTCGTCGTCCAGGGCCCAGGAGTCGATCGCCGCGATCTGCTCCTGGAAGGTGGCGACCGCCGTGCCCGCCGCGTACGGGTCCATGCCCTGCATCTGCCGGCGCGTGGTGACCAGCAGGGCCAGCGAGCGGAAGTAGGCGGACAGGGAGCGGTTGACGAAACGGCCGCCGCCCGAGGACGGCTGGACCGCCCAGACGGTGCCGACCATGTTCTGGCTCTCCTCCGGTGCGGTGCACTGGAGGGCGAGTGTGTAGAGGCCGTCGGTGCCGATCCGGACGTAGCCGGCGAGAGTGGCCAGGGTCTGCTCCCGGGCCTCGGTGCCGGTTTCGCGCAGGGCGGTCGCCACGTCCGGGAACAGCCCGCCGGCGGGCGGGGAGTCCGGCCGGTCGGCGGTGAAGAAGTACGGCACCTGAGCCGGGAGGCCGGCCCAGGTCAGGGTGTTCTTGGTGGCCTGGGGCAGCTGGGCGGGGAGGTCGTCGGCGTCCGGGCGGGTGACGCCCTGGGGCCCGAAGACCTCCACCAGGTGCTTGCCGAGCGCCACGTCGCGCATCGGCGGTGCGGCCTCGACCCGCTGCGGTACCGGCAGCCGGTGCGGCCGCGGCGGTGCCTGCTGACCCGCCAACTGGTGCATCAGCGCGACGTGCTGCAGCAGTCCGGCGACGCCCTCGGCGCGCTCCTCGGCCCGCATGCCGTAGCCCTGGGTGCAGGAGAACGAGGCGTTCGGGAAGGTGCGGAGGATGAAGTCGCCGGGGTAGCCGCCGGGCAGCAGTGCCGACCGCAGATCGGTGTGCAGCGCGCGGACCGCCGAGGGGTGCACGCCCAGCCGCTGCAGCTCGTCGTGGAGCTGGTACTCGGCGGGCGGCTGTCCGGGCGCCGAGACGCGGGCGAGGCTGGTCTCCTCGCCGGTCGACGGGTCGGCGTAGGTCGCGACGGCGGTGTTGCCGGGGCCGGTGACCGGCGGCTCGGCGGGGGCCGCCGGAGCCGCGCCGCCCGCGGTGCCGTGCTTCTGCTGATACATCCGGACGACCTCGTCGACCGGTACGGACGGCCACACCGTCAGCTCGCCGGACGCCCGGTCGACGACCCCGCAGGCCGCGCCGACCTCGGCGGGCGGACGCCGCTGGCCCGTATGCGGGTCGACCTCCGGGGGCGGCGGAACGGCCCACACCACCCAGCCGAGGTCGAACTCCTGCATCGCCACCTCGCGCGCAGGACCCTGATGTCCCTCGGGGTTGAGCCAGCGGGCGGTGGTGGCGTGTGCCTGCGCCTGGTTGATCACGAGTGGTCTCCTTCGAGGCCGTCGGAAGCGTCGGAGTCGGCGGCGCCGGTGCGCTGGGCCGGCACGGTGGGGGCGGCCGGGGGAGCCGCGGCGAGGATCTGCCGGGCGGTCACCCCGCGCGCGGTGGCGACGACGAGCACCCCGTCGGGCGAGAGATCGGCGCCGGTGAGCGGGGTGTCCGAGAGCAGCGCGGCCACCACCTCCTGGCCAGTGCGGGCCCAGACCCGCAGATAGTCGGCGCCCCGGCTGAAGCCGAACGGCGCCGCCGCCCTCGCCTCGTCGGAGGGCAGCTGCACCTGCGCCGGGTCGGCGTCGACGAATCCGGGCCGCAGCAGATCGTGCACGAGCAGCGCGGAGTCGCCGGCCTCGGAGGCGTCGCCGCCGGGGCCGGGCACCGTACGGGAGCCGGGGGTGCCCTCGGGGACCACGAAGGCGGCGACAGGACGGGGCGCGGTGGTGGCGGAGGCCGGTGCCGGTGCTTCCCCGGCGGCCCCCTCCGCGCCGTCCTGCGGCAGGGAACCGGTGGTCACGGCGCGGACGCCGGCCAGCGGCACGCTCCACAGCGTGCGCCACGGCAGGGCGAAGCCGAGGGTGTGCAGCGCCTCCGCGTACGGCAGCAGACCGTCCTCGACGAACGCGGTCTCCAGGAATGCCGCCCGCATCCCGGCCGGGGCCTGCGAGCGGGTCAGCAGCGGAGCGGTGCGCAGGTACGTACGGGCCGGTGCGCCCAGCTGTTCGAGCGGTACGGCCTCGATGGCGGCCCGCAGCGTCACCGGGTCGGCGTGCGCGAACAGGCCCGGGTCGGTGAGGAGTTGGGGGAGCAGACCGGCGTCGAGGGTGTGGGCCGCGAGATGGTCGCGGACATACGGGTCGGCCCGGGACCAGTCCTGCTGCGGCACCGCTTCCAGCAGCTCCATGGCGATCCTGGTCTGGGCGTCCCGGACGTCCGGCAGACCGGCGCGGATCTCCTCGGCGAGCGCCGGGTGCGCAAGCCGCAGCAGCGTACGGCCGCCCTCGGCCCCGGCCTCGCTCCCGGCCGCCGCGTCGTCCGCGTCCCCGTCGGCGTCCTCGTCCGCGTCCGCCGGATCGACGACCTGGAGGAACGGCGCGGTCAGCAGCATGCCGTCGGCGAGTTCCTGGCTCATGTCCCGTTCGGCCACGGCGTTCACCAGCGCACCCCACAGCGCGACGGGCAGCCCCTCGCCCTCCGCGAGCGCGAGCGGTGCCAGCAGCAGCCGCAGGGTCTGCGGATCGGCGCCCAGCCGGCGGGCGTGCAGATCGACGGCCGCACCGATACCGCCCGGGAGCAGGGTCTCGTCCGCCGGGTCGAAGCCCTCGGGCTGCATCAGCAGCGACTGCACGGCGAGCTGGACGGTCAGCCGGTTGCCGTCCGCGCGCCGGGCGAGGGCCTCGGCGAGCGGACGCCGTACGGCCGGGTCGGTGGTGAAGGGGAGGTCCGGCGCCCCGGCATCCGGGTCGAGCGCGGTCGCGGCGTGCAGCACCAGGCCCTCGGGGTCGGCCCACTCGGGCGCGTCGAGGTCGATGATCTGCGCCTGGCCGGGCGGCAGCGACTCGGCCAGCTCCGCGGCCAGTTCGCGCGGCACATCGGCGACCAGCTGCACCGACTCGGTGGCGGCGAGCGGCTTGAGCACCTCCCGTACGAGACGGGCCGGCTCCTGCGCGGCACGTACCGGGCCGGCCCGGTCGACGTCCGGCACCACAATCGTCACCGGCTCTTCACGAGCGGCGAGTTCGGGGAAGATGTCTTCGCTGCGGCTCGCGCTCAGTCCGAAATGATCGGCGAGGAGCCACAACAGCTGTGCCGCGGTGCGCCCCGCCGGGTTCGGCACGGCGGGGGCCGGGAGGTCCGGGGGCACGGTCGCCGGGTCCAGGTCGCCCAGCGGCAGCTGCTTGCGGTAGCCGGGGTCGCACAACATCAGGAAGCCGGTGACCAGGCGTGAGCGCCCGCTGCCCGGGTCTCCGGTGAGCACGATGACGCGCGGGGCGCCGGGCCACCGCATCCGCCAGGCCGAGAGCGCGCGGAGCACCGCGGTGCGGCCGCCGACGTACGGATGAGGTGCGTATCCGGCCGCTGCGGAGTTTTCTTCGGCTGAGGCGCTCATGGCTTCCTCGTCCCCCATCAATCCCGCCTCCACTTTTGTGGATTCCTGCGTGTACCGGCCCGATCCTATGATCCGGATCGCCGGCCCGGTGACGCTGCGGGGGTGGCTGTGCCGGAACTGGAACACCCAGGCCGGGCGCCTTGCCGGGGGACGGCGCCAGATGATTCCGGGACGCCCGTTAAGTGAGGTGTCCCTGTGGTGTGGTGTGGAGAAAACGGGAATGCCGTGTGCGGTCCTGTGCGGAAAGGAAGCAGATCCGCCGGGTGAATCCGGCGGCGGATCTGCATTCTTCCGTCATCTCCGCAGAGACCCCCGCAGGCGCTGTTGCCGCTATGAACTCTTTGAACGGATTTCGGCGGCGGAAGGAACGCCGGCCGCCGCACTCCGGCCCGGGGCGCGCACCGCCGCCCGGCGCCGCGCACCGCCCGCGCGGGGGCCGGATCAGCCCCGGTGCCCGCCACTCCGGCCGCGCCGCGGGGCGGTCACGATGTTGCCGGACGGGCCGTCACGCTCGGCGCGCTCCGCGTCGTCCTTGGCCTCCTGCTCCTTCTGCCAGGCGGCGAACTTCTCGCGCGAGGCCTCGCGCTCCTCCATGGTCTGGTCCTCCGCGGCCCGCCGGATCTCGTTCATCCGGTCGCCCAGCGCGTCCATGTACCCCGGCGTCTGGATCGCGTCCTTCATGCCGATACGGCCGGAGAGTACCTCCTGGGCCATCTCCTGGAGCTTGCCGCCGACATTGGGGTTGTCCGCCAGGACCTTCAGTGCCTTACGCAGCCGGTGTGCCTGCTCCGCGTCCTGGGCGACGTCCATCAGGTCCTCGTCCTGGATCTGCCGCTCGTTGTTCATCCCTGCCCCCTTGAACGTGATGGCACAGCAACCGCGTGTGCTGCACCGGCGTCCTGGAGTCTAATGACGGGTGTGAACAGGTCGTCAAGGCGGGGGTTGTCGGTATTGCCGCATATTGCTCCGTATGCATTCCGCAGTTCGCCGCCGGTGCGCTCCGGAGCGGCCTTCGGGCCTATTGCGGGTGTGCTAGACCTGAGGCGATGTTGGCAGGCAGCTGTCATTCAATTCGGGGAGAAATGATGTCCGACGAAGTCCGGCTCAGTACCGAGGAGTTGCACAAGCTCGGTGCGACCTTCGAGATACGCGCAGAAGAACTGAGCCGGCAGCTGGCCGCATTCAGACGACGGGCCGCTGCCGAGGCCCTCCGGGACGGCTTCGGCGACGACGAGGAGGCCCGGCCGTTCCGTGAGCTGTACGAGCAGGCCGAGCACGCGCTCGTCCAGCTCCAGCAGCGGCTCGCCGAGGTCGGCGGGGGACTCAAGGAGACCGTCGTGAACACCCGGGCGGCCGAGGAAGAGCTGATCGAGATGATGCGGAGCGTCAAGTGAGCGAGCGGCGCAACCCCGAGGCCCTGCACGAGGCGGCGGCCGGCTGGCGGGAGATGGGCAAGCACCTCGACGGCCTGGTCCGCGACCTGGACCGGCATGTCGGCACCGCCGCCGCGGCCAACTGGCACGGCCCGGCCGGCGAGGCCTTCGCGGGGGAGTGGCACCGTCTCAAGCGGTCCGTCGACGACTCCCTGCCGGCCTTCGAACTGGCCGCCGCCGACCTGGAGAACGCGGCCGCCGCGCCCCCCGAGGACAAGGGCGGCGAGGGACACCACACCGCGCCGCCGGTGAACGACTCCGCCGCCTCCTCGTCGTCGTCCGGCACCCAGGTCGCCTACGGCTTCATGGCGCTCGGCCAGCTCGCCAACGGCCTCGGTGGCGCGTTCGGCAAGCGCGGCGGGGGCGGCGGCTCGTCACGGGGACCGGCCGTACGCCACACCTGGGACACCTCCACCGCCGCGCAGGGGCCCGACCCGTTCGGACCGGCGAAGGACGGCGCCGCCAGGACGCGGGGTGGTGAGGGAATCGCCAAGGGCGTACGGACCCAGTCGGGCGGCGCGGAGGCCGCGGACGAGACCCCGAAGGCCGGGCGGGAGCAGAAGGGGACGGCCGCCGGGCCCGGCGCAGCCGGCACCGCCACCACAGGCGACGCCAAGGGCACCCCCGCCAAGGCCGCTCCCGCGTCCGGCGGTGAGGCTCCCGGTCAGCCCGGCCCGGACGTCACCCAGCACGGCGCGTTCGGCTGACCGCGGCCGGGCCGGGCGCCCGGCAGCGGCGCGGACGCACCGCGCACCGACAGAAAACGGCGGTGGGGGGGCCCCCCCACGGGGGGCGCCCCCCCCCCCGGGGCGGGGGGGGGGGCCGGGCGGGGGGGGGGGGCGGCCGGCCCCCCCGCCGGGCCCGCCCCGCCCCCCGCGTGCGG
>NZ_JBICVV010000039.1:0-44491 GCF_043199295.1 Streptomyces sp. NPDC048612 | reverse complement strand
GAGCTGCTGCCGGCGCGGCCCCGCAAGGCCATCGCCCCGCTGAAGGAGTCCGGCGAGCGCTGGCTGGAGATCATGGAGACCGCCCACGAGCTGGGTGTGGAGTCGACCTCCACGATGCTGATGGGCACCGGCGAGACCAACGCCGAACGGATCGAGCACATCCGCATGATCCGCGATGTCCAGGACCGCTCCAACGGCTTCCGGGCGTTCATCCCGTACACCTACCAGCCGGAGAACAACCACCTGAAGGGGCAGACCCAGGCGACGGTCTTCGAGTACCTGCGCATGCTCGCCATCGCGCGGATCTTCCTGGACAACGTCCCGCACATCCAGGGCTCGTGGCTGACCACCGGCAAGGAGGCCGGACAGCTGTCGCTGCACTACGGCGCCGACGACCTCGGCTCGGTGATGCTGGAGGAGAACGTGGTCTCCTCGGCCGGCGCCAAGCACCGCTCGGACCGTATGGAACTGCTGCAGCTGATCCGCTCGGCCGAGCGGACCCCGGCGCAGCGCGACACGACCTACCACCACCTGGTCGTCCATGACGACCCGGCCAACGACCCGGTCGACGACCATGTCGTCTCCCACCTGTCCTCCACCGCCCTGGACGGCCCGGACGACGCGAGGAGCCACCCCGAGCTGAAGGTGATCGGGGCGAGCTGACCGGCTCAGCCTTCCTCGCCACGCCTCTCATAGCTGCCACCCACGCGGTGACCGGATCACTGGGCTGATCCGGTCACCGCCGTGTTGTGTACGGAGACCCCGGCGGCGCGGCCCCCCGGCCGAAGAACCCCGGCCCACCGGAACCCCGGCCGACCGGCCCATGCCGACAGGCCGGCCCCCGAAAGCACCTTCCGGGAACCAGCCTGTTCGCTGCGTGTCCTGGTGTCCTGCGGGCCCGCCGGCCGCGGTCAGGCCGACTCGGCCTCCGGCCCGTAGACCTCCACCGCGTCCTTGACGCGCCGTACGTGAATGCACTCGCCCGGGCAGTCCTTGGCCGAGTCCGCGACATCCCGGATCAGCTCCAGGGGCAGCGGCACGGTCGCCCGGGGCTCCTGGAGCAACTCGTCGTCCTCACCCTTCACATAGGCGAGACCGTCGATGTCCAGCTCGAAGACCTCCGGCACGTACTCCACGCAGATGCCGTCTCCGGTGCACAGGTCCTGGTCGATCCAGACCTCGAGTTTGTCGTCGTTCACGTTCGCGTTGGTGGACATACCGCCTGCCTGCCGATCGTGGTCGTGGTCTTGGGCTGTGGTTTCGGGTGCTCGGGCCGGTGGGTCTCAGACCCGCATGGGCTGCGGGGATTCGCGGCGGTCGGGGTCCGGGCCCGGGTACTCGCGGATGGTCTCGTAGCGGGTGTTGCGCTCGACAGGGCGGAAGCCGGCGTCCCGGATCAGGTCGAGAATGTCCTCGCGGGTCAGCTTGTCCGGGGTGCCGAAGTCATCCGCGTCGTGCGTGATCTTGTACTCGACGACCGAGCCGTCCATGTCGTCCGCACCGTGGTTCAGGGCCAGTTGGGCCGTCGACACCCCGTGCATGACCCAGAAGACCTTGACGTGCGGGACGTTGTCGAAGAGCAGGCGGGAGACCGCGAAGGTCTTCAGGGCCTCCGCGCCGGTCGCCATCGTCGTGCGGGCCTGGAGCTTGTTGCGGACCTTGCCGTCCTGCATGTCGACGAAGTCGTGCTGGTAGCGCAGCGGGATGAAGACCTGGAAGCCGCCGGTCTCGTCCTGCAGCTCACGCAGCCGCAGCACGTGGTCGACGCGGTGGCGGGGCTCCTCGATGTGCCCGTAGAGCATCGTCGAGGGGGTCTTGAGGCCCTTCTCGTGGGCCAGGCGGTGGATGCGCGACCAGTCTTCCCAGTGGGTGCGGTGGTCGACGATGTGCTGCCGGACCTCCCAGTCGAAGATCTCGGCGCCGCCGCCGGTCAGCGACTCCAGTCCGGCGTCGATCAGCTCGTCGAGGATCTCGGAGGCGGAGAGCCCGGAGATGGTCTCGAAGTGGTGGATCTCGGTGGCGGTGAAGGCCTTGAGGGAGACGTTCGGCAGGGCCTTCTTCAGCTCGCTGAGCGAGCGCGGATAGTAGCGCCACGGCAGCGTGGGGTGCAGGCCGTTGACGATGTGCAGCTCGGTGAGGTTCTCGTTCTCCATCGCCTTGGCGAGGCGGACGGCCTCCTCGATGCGCATCGTGTACGCGTCCTTCTCGCCCGGCTTGCGCTGGAAGGAGCAGTAGGCGCACGACGCGGTGCACACATTCGTCATGTTGAGGTGCCGGTTGACATTGAAGTGCACGACATCGCCGTTCTTACGCGTGCGCACCTCGTGGGCGAGACCGCCCAGCCATGCCAGATCGTCGCACGCGTAGAGGGCGATACCGTCCTCGCGGGACAGCCGCTCTCCCGCCCGGACCTTCTCCTCCAGCTCACGCTTGAGTCCTGCGTCCATCCCCAACTACCTTCCTCAGTGCTTGACCCTGGCTGAAAAGTGCTCTCAGGCGCTGACGCCATCGCCTCGGTGAAATTCCTCCGGGAGCGGCCCGGGAGACCTGCAACGGCCGCACCTTCGCCACTCCGTCGCAAGGGCCGGTCGGACGAGGTGAGGGAAGGCGCGCGCGGATCTGCGGGAGCCGGTCTGCCGCCCGTGCCACCCGGCCGGACCGGCACAGGGGTGACAGTCCGACCCGGCAACGCCGACGGCCCCTCTCATACTCGCCGAGGCCAGTGTGGGGAAATCCCCATACCTACAACGGGTTTGCTGGTGGGTACGGCGCCGGGAACCCCGCGCCGACAGCCCGAACGAGCCCCGGAGGGGACCCATGGCCCAGCGGCTGACGATCGCGCACTCACCGTGCCCCAACGACACCTTCGTGTTCCACGCCTGGACGCACGGGTTGCTTCCGGAGGCTCCCGGACTCGCGGTGACCCTCGCGGACATCGACATCACCAATGGTCTCGCGGAACGCGGCGGTGCCGATCTGCTGAAGATCTCCTATGCGTCCCTGCCGTACGTGCTGGACGAGTACGCGCTGCTGCCGTGCGGCGGTGCACTGGGCCGTGGCTGCGGTCCCCTGGTCCTCACCCGGTCCGGGGACGGCCCGGCCGGCTCCGGGCCGGAGTGGCTGGCGGGGCGGCGGATCGCGGTGCCCGGCGTGCGCTCGACCGCGTATCTGCTGTTCCGCCTGTGGGCGGCGCGGGCCGTGCCGGGCGGTGTGGGGGACATCGTGGTGATGCCCTTCCACGAGATCATGCCCGCGGTCCGGGACGGCGCGGCCGACGCGGGGCTCGTCATCCACGAGGCCCGCTTCACCTACCAGCAGTACGGACTGCACCGCCTCGCCGACATGGGCGAGGAGTGGGAGTCCGACACCGGCCGGCCGATCCCGCTCGGCGCGATCGTCGCCAGAAGGGACCTCGGAGCGGAACAGCTCGGTGCGGTGGCCCGCGCAGCCGCCGACTCGGTCCGCTTCGCCTGGGACAACCCGTCGGCATCCCGTCCCTATGTCCTGGAGCACGCCCAGGAGATGGCCCCGGACGTGATCGAGCAGCACATCGGGCTGTATGTGAACTCCTACACCGCCGATCTCGGCGAGGACGGATACGCGGCGGTGCGGGAACTGCTCGGCAGGGCCGCCGCCGAGGGCCTCGTCCCGGCCGTCACCCCCGGCGCACTGGACTTCCCGGGCGCCCGCTAGGCAGCACCCGTCACCTCGGGGCCCTTGCCGGTCCGCTGCCGGGCCCCTGCCCACCGGTCCGCTGCTACCCCTCGACGGTCACCGCCACGGCCTGTGCGCGGACCGCGTCGACCAGTTCCATCATGGCGACCGCGTCCTGCCGCCACCGGGCCTCCCGGGGCGAGGCCCCGGCGCCACCGGCGGCCACGGCCGCGGCGAACCCGGCGAGCGACCCGTTGAGCTGGTCCGCCGCCGGGAGCGTGAACTTCTCGACATGGTCCTGTTCCTCCAGCACCAGCTCCGGCTGGTATCCGGCCGGCGGGGTGAACGCCCGGCCCACCGTGAGCCTCGCCCCCTCGCCCCACAGGGAGTAGGACGAACCGTAGGTGTGCTCGAAGCCGAACTCGACGCTCGCCGGCACGCCGGACGGGGACACCAGCAGCGCCTGGCCCGACAGGTCGAGCCCGTCGGACTCCCGCACCCGCGCCGTGGCTCCCGCGACCCGCAGCCCGGGACCCAGCAGCATCGCGGCCGCCCGCAGCGGATACACCCCCGCGTCGAGGAGCGCCCCGCCACCGAGACCGGGCACATACCGGATGTCCTCCGCGGGCAGCGGTGGGAAGCAGAACGCGCCGCGGAAGGAGCGCAGTCCTCCGAGCCGTCCCTCGGCGATCAGGGCCGCGACCGCGTCATGCTGTGGATGGTGCAGGAACATGAAGTTCTCCCGCAGCACCAGGTCACGGTCCTCGGCCAGCCGCACCACCGCACGGGCCTCGGCGGCCGTTGTGGCGATCGGCTTCTCGACCAGTACGTGCTTGCCCGCGTGCAGCGCGCGGGCCGCCCATTCGCCGTGCAGGGACGGCGGCAGGGAGATGTACACGGCGTCGATGTCGTCGCGTTCCAGGAGCGCCGCCATGGAGGAGCCGGCGCAGCCGAACCGGTCGGCGAACCGCTGTGCGCGCTCCGGGCTGCGGCCGCCCACCGCGACGAGTTCGGTCTGCGGGCAGGCCGTCATCGCCGGCAGCACCCGCCGCCCTCCGAAGGACGAGGTGCCCAACGCGCCGAAGCGCACCGGTCTCGCCGCGGCGGTGTCCGCGGTCTCACGACCGGGAGCCGGGCCGGCAGGTGCGGACAGCGGCTGTGGGGGAGTGCTGCGCTGGGCGGGCACGGAGTCATCCACTGGAGTTCCTCGGATACGGAGGCGGGGAGGTCTGCCACCACGCCGGTGAGCGATGGGCGGCCTGCGGCCACGGGACGGCGGGCCTGCCTCGGCGAGCCCGCCCACGGAATCAGCCCCAGGTCACGGGCAGTTCGTACACGCCGTAATGCATCGCGGTCTCCCGCAGCGGCACCTGCTCGGCGGGCACCGCGAGCTGCAGGTCAGGAAAGCGGTCGAACAGCTTCTGGAAGCCGAGGCGCAGCGACGCCCTCGCGAGGTGCTGCCCGAGGCACTGGTGGATGCCGAAGCCGAAGGCCAGATGCCGGCGCGACGGGCGGTCGATGTCGAACTCGTCCGCGTTCTCGAAGTACCGGGGATCACGATTGGCCGACGGCAGCGACAGCACCACCGTCTGACCGGCCTTGATGGTCCGGCCGTCGATCTCGACGTCCTCCAGCGCCACCCGGCTCGCCCCGAAGTGAGAGATCGTCAGATACCGCAGCAGCTCCTCGACGGTGTTCTCCATCAGCTCCGGCCGCTCCCGCACCTTCGCCAGCTGCTCGGGGTGCTCCAGCAGCGCGAAGGTGCCCAGCGCGAACATGTTGGGAGTGGTGTCCAGCGCACCGCCGATGGCGATCCAGGCGATGTTGGACATCTCCTCCTCGGTCAGCTCACCGGTCGCGATGAGCTGACCGAGCAGGTCGTCAGCCGGATCGCCGGCGAACCGCTCGGCCATCATCCGCTCCAGCGTCGCGGTGAGCGCGGAGTTGTGGTGGATGAACTCGTCGAGGGTGTAGTCGATGCCCATGATGACGGCGAAGTGCTCCGCCAGGGCTGCCAGATCGCTCTCCGACACCCCCATGATGGAGCAGGTCGACCTGGCGGGGATCTGCTCCGCGAAGACCTTCACCAGGTCCACCGGAGGCTCCATCGCGGCCATTTCGTCGAGCACACCGTCGATGATGTGGGCCAGCGTGGGCTCGTACTGCTGGATCTTGCGTACGGTGAAGAAGCCGGTCAGCAGCCGCCGGTACCGGGTGTGCTCCGGAGCGTCCATCCGCACGAAGTTGCCCGGCGGGGACGGCTCGGGGGAGTAGTCCTCGACGGGGAACGGCGGCGCGTGCACCAGCGCCAGCAGCTCGCTGCGGTGGCTGAAGCGCGGGTCGGTCATGATCTGGCGGATGTGGTCATGCCGGGTGACCAGCCAGCCGTCCTTCTCGCGCGGCGCCAGGGCGAAGGCCACCGGGCTGATCGGGTCCTCCTCGCGCAGCCGGGCGTAGTCGGCCGCCGGGTCGAACGGGCAGGTGCGTTTGTAGGGGATCACCGGCGTCTTCGGCTCGTACACCATGACTCCTCCGTTGCTGTTGGTGGCCACTGGGGCGCCGCGCTCCGAGCCCGTGCGAGGCGGGGCCGCACCGGGGACGACGGGCGGCCGTCGTGGACCGAAGAATCCGGTCCGGTTCGGGAAGCGGGACGCGGTGTGGACCGAGCCCGATAACAGCCACAGCCCAGCACGGACCGGTGAGAGGGAGCCAGCCCGGCGGGGGAACTCTAGGGAATTGCCGGTCGGGGAGGGCCTGGTGGAACGGCGCCGGGAGGGGACGGGTCGCAGAACTCCAGGGTGCCGTTGTGCCTCCAGCGCCCGAACCTGCCGGAAGCCAGCACCGGCGCGGTGTCCTCGGCCAGGCAGGCCCCGTCCGCGCTGCGGATGCTGCCGTAGGGCAGGGACGTCCCCCGGGCACGGACCTCACCGGTCTGCCCGGCCGGTACGGGGCTGCCGTCCGGGGCCACCACCTGCACCTGGACGCCGGGCACCGGGCGGCTCGCTCCGGGATGGTCCGGCCTGGGGCCGCCGGGGCTGAATTCCTCGACCGTCCAGGGCATGGCGCCGTCCGCGGCGGCGAACTCCACCCACAGCGGTGCCCGCGGCAGCACCTCGAAGTGCCGGTCGATCACCGCGCGCGGACAGGGGCCGCCGATCAGCACGGTCAGCCGCCGGGAATCGGGGTGCGAAGCCCCGGCGAGGGACGGCAGGAGCCGCGCGTACTCCTCCGGGCCGAAGACCGCGGCGGCCTGCCGCTCCGGAGCAGGTGAGCAGGTGGCACCGCCGTGGCGGGACGGCACATGGAGAGTGCCGCCGCAGGCGAACGCCCACCACATCGCGGGCAGTGTCGTCGTGCGGACCGGAGGATGGTGCACCATCACCCCGTCGTGCGCACCGCCGACCCGGCGAATCCTCGCGGACAGCGTCTGCTGCCACGCGCGATGGTCGGTGAGGTACCCGCTGACCCCCTGGCGGTCCGTGGCGGAGACCAGCAGGTAGGCGGCTTCGGTGTGTCCGGAACGCGGCAGCGAGCGGTCCGGCCGCTGGGCGGCGATCCCGCTCCAGGTGGCCGGGTCGTCCAGCACCCAGGACATCAGGCGGTAGCTCCACACCGGGCGGGTCACGGTGCTGCACAGCACCACCCGGGCCCCGCTGATCCGGGTGATCCGGTCGAGCCGCGCACCACGCGAGGCCGCCGGGAGGGGTACGCACACCCCTCCGGCCTTCAGCACCGCCAGCTGGGCCACCACCGCCTGCCGGTGGTCGGCGCAGTGGATGATCACCGGGTCGCCCAGCTGCACTCCGCCGCGTACCAGCGCCGACGCCAGCTGCACGGCCCGGTTCTCGGCTTCGCCGTAGGACAGGTGGTGCCGCCCCTCCTGGACGGCTCTGGCCATCGGGAAGCTGCCGGCAATGCTGCTGAACATGCCGTCCAGGGTGAGCGGCAGCGGCTGCGGCACCCGCCGCCGGTACGCCCTCGGCTCCCGGTGCCCGGCCCTGCCGCCGTCGGACAGTGTCTGTTGAGCGACCACGACGTCCCTCTTTCGTGTCGGCTTCCACGAAGAACTTTCCGAGTGGCCGCCGCGCGGAAATCCCGGACGCGGTCGCGCCCGACCCGGTCAGGTGCCTTCACCGCGGAGGCCGGAGGGGGAGTTGCCGTCGGCCGCGGTGGGAACGGACGGGCCGGCGCGACCGCGGACGCTCCGCCGTCCGGACATCGGGGCAGCGGTGCCGCGTCAGCAGCACCCTTCCCACCGGGGCGAACCACCGCCCGCCCGACAGCTTCACCGCACCTTCGGGATGCCGACAAGGCCGAGGGGACGGAACTAGGAGAATTGCTGGTAGCCCGGCCACGCCGGGCACCGCCCCGGCCGGTGGCGGGCTCCGGAAGCCACCTGAGAGTGCTGTGCGCCGGGGCCTACTTACCCCAGATCTTCCGGTACGCCGCACGGTAGCCGGGCGGGTCCCAGGTCGTGCGTCCGCGGCTGTTGGCGGCCGTCGAGATGTGGACGGGGGCGACATAGCCGCTGGGAGGCGCGCCGGAGAAGGCGCGGTTGAACTCGTCGAGGATCTGCCAGCCCTGCTGGGAGAGCGGCTCGGGGACGGTGGCCGCCTGGAACTCCCCGCTGTTGATGCGCTGGAACGCGGAGGGATCGCCGTCGCCCGCGCCGATGTTGAAGGGGGCGCCGGCACCCTTCTTCCCGGCCGCGCGCAGGGCCGGTGCGGCGTCCGCGAAGTACACGTCGTTGATGGCGACGGAGTGGGTCCACCGGTCCCCGAACCGGGAGAGCAGCGAGGAGACCTGCTGGGGCGTCCGGCTGCTGGTGTCCGGGATCGGGATGTTCTCCTCCGCCAGCAGCCGCACATCCGGGCAGGTGGCCAGTCCCTTCTTGATCAGCCGGGACTTGTTCCTGGCGAACGGGATCGAGGCATCCGTGAACACGACGGTTCCGGCGTGGCCGTGGGAGTGTGCGATGACCCAGTCCGCGCTGATCCGCGCGACGTCCTGGACGCGGGTGGTGACGTTGCTGAAGAGCGCGGGGTCCCTGCTGGGCCCGGGGGTGTCGACCGCATGCCAGCCGACGAGCGGAGTGTGCCGTGCGCCGGCCCTGGTGACCTGCTGCGACGTCAGCTGGGGGTCGAAGCCGCCGATGACGATGCCCGAGGGCCGGAGGGCGAGGGCTTGGCTGAAGGCCGCCTGGATGCCGGCCGGGGTGCCCTGGCCGTCGATCACCCGGACGTCCCAGCCGAGGACCTCCGCGGCTTCCCGCACCCCGTTGGCGGCGCCCGCGACCCCCGGGTTGGTCATGGTCTGGGCGACGAAGACGACGCGCTTGCCGGGGACCGCGCGGGGCCCACGTGTGGGACCGTGCCCGACGGGATGGGTCGTCATGGCCCGTCGCATGGCCCTCTCGGCACCGGCCAGTACGGCGGGACAGCCGTCCGTGACCGGACCGGTCGCTGACGGCCCGCCACCGGTCGAGGCGCC
Organism: Streptomyces sp. NPDC048612; assembly: GCF_043199295.1. NCBI lineage: Bacteria > Bacillati > Actinomycetota > Actinomycetes > Kitasatosporales > Streptomycetaceae > Streptomyces > Streptomyces sp. NPDC048612. The sequence continues at coordinate 35,347 of NZ_JBICVV010000039.1, read as the reverse complement.
GCGCTCACAGCCGGCGAGGACGGCGGCCGCCAAGGCCACCGCGACGGCGCTGCTCAGGGCGGTCTGGCGGCGCTGGTGCACGGGCGCTCCTCGTGACGGGACGGCGCGGTGACGACACCTCACGAGGCGGCCCGGGAGAGATCCTTGGGCGTCCGGGGCGGCTCCGCCCACCGGTGGCGCAGCTGCCGGCGCGCGGCATAGCCGGCCATGCCGACGGCGAGGAGCAGGGTGGCGCCGTTGAACAGCGGAGTGACCCAGAACTGGGCGCCGAACTGGCCGATTCCGGCCAGGCCGATGGCGAGGACGACGACGGCGACCAGGGTGCCCAGCGCGTTCGGGCGGCCGGGCCGGATCGCGGTGGAGCCGAGGAGCGCACCGACGAAGGCGGGCAGCAGATAGTCCAGGCCGACGCTGGGGTTGCCGATGCGCTGCTGGGTGGCGAGCAGGACCCCGGCGACCCCGACGACCAGGCCCGATCCGGCGAAGGCCTGGACGACATGGCGCCGGACGGGGATGCCCAGCAGGTCGGCGGCGCGGGGGTTGGACCCGATGACGTACAGGTAGCGGCCGAGCGGCAGCCGTTCCAGGAGCAGCCACAGCACGGCGGTGAGGGCGAGGACGTAGCAGGCGGACACCGGCAGACCCAGGAACCGGGAGTCGTAGAGGTCGGTGAACGCGGCCGGCAGGCCCTGCGGGCCGGGGACGATCCGGGCCCCGTTGGTGACCCAGCCGGTGAGGGCGTAGAGGATGCTGCCGGTGCCGAGGGTGGCGATAAACGAGTTGATCTTCGCGAACTCGACGACGACACCGTTGACGGTGCCGACGACCGCCCCGCCGGCGATCACCACGAGACAGGCGAGCGGCCAGGGCCATGCCTCCTGCACGATGAGCTGCATCGTCATCACGTGCGCGAGGCCGAGACCGTAGCCGATGGAGAGGTCGAAGTTGCCGGTGACGATGGGGAGCGTCGCGCCGAGCGCGAGGAGCGCGGGGATCGACTGGTTGGACAGGATCTCGGAGATGTTGTCCAGGGTGGGAAAGGTGTCCGGCAGGGCGAGCGAGAAGGCCAGGAACAGCAGGGCGGCGAGGGCCAGGAGACCGTAGGCGCCGACGAGGTGCCCCAGCCGGCGGACCGGCGCGGAGTGCGGGGAGTGCGTCATGGTCTCCTCGTCTCCCCCGTGAGCGCGGCCATGGCGGAGGAGGCGCGGGCGAGCGCGGTGACCGTCAGTGCCTCGCCGCCCAGCTCCTCCGTCACCGCCCCGCGGACGAACACCAGGGCGCGGTGGCACACGTGGGCGACCTCCTCGAAGTCGGTGGACAGGAGCAGCACGGCCAGGCCGTCGGCCAGCGCGTCCCGGAGCAGCCCGTAGACCGCCGTCTTGGCGCCGATGTCCACCCCGGCGGTCGGCTCTTCGAGGATCAGCAGACTGCGCCGCGTCCGGAGCCACCGCCCGACCATGACCTTCTGCTGATTGCCCCCGGACAGCGTGGCGATCGGCGCCTCGCTGTCCCGGGGACGCACCGAGAAACGCTCGGCCAGGGCCCTGGCCCGGGCCCGCTCCCGCCGGGGGCTGATCCAGTGCAGGGCCGGCAGTCCGTCCGCGCGGGGGTTGGCCAGGAAGTTCTCCCGTACGGTCAGTTCGGCGGCGCAGCCCTCCTCCTGACGGTTGCTCGTCACGAAGCCGACGCCGCGGCGCACGGCGTCGGCGACCGAGCCCGGCGCGTACGGCCGCCCGTTGAGCCGGGCCCGTCCGCCGGCGACCGGCAGGGCACCGGCCAGCGCGCGGCCCAGCTCCATGTGCCCGGCGCCGGTGAGGCCCACCATGCCGAGGATCTCCCCGGCGCACAGTTCCAGGCTGACCGGTGCGGTGTTCCCGGTCCGTACGCCGTCGAGGCTCAGCACGGCCTGCCCGGTGGCGGGTGCGAAGCGGATGCCGGCCGGTTCCTCGCCCACGATGTCGTGCACCAGCCGGGCGGGGCTGTGGCCGGCGAGCGGGCCGTGGCTGATGAGGCGGCCGTCGCGGAGGACGGCGAACGCGTCGGCGGCCTTGTACACCTCGTCGAGCCGGTGGGTGACGAAGACCAGGGCGTGCCCCTGGTCGCGCAGCGTGTGGAGCACCTCGAAGAGCCGGATGCAGTCCGCCGCCGGGAGGCTGGCGGTCGGCTCGTCCAGGACCAGGAGTGCGGCACGGGTGGCCAGGGCGCGGGCGATGGCCACCAACGACCGTTCGGCGCGCGGGAGGTCGCCGAGGACGGTGCGGGGGTCGAGGTGCGCGGCGACGAGGTCCAGGGCAGCGGCGCACCGTTCGCGGGTCCGCCGCCAGGACAGCAGACCGGCACGGCGTGGGTAGCCGGTGCCCAGGGCGATGTTCTCGGCGACCGTCATCCACTCGACCAGCCCCAGGTCCTGGTGGATGAAGGCCATGGTGCGGGCGGCCGCTTCGGTACCGAGCGGATGCCCGGCCACGGTCACCTCGCCGTGGTCCGCGCGGTGGACGCCCGCGAGCACCTTGATGAGGGTGGACTTCCCGGCACCGTTGGGGCCGAGCAGGGCCAGGACGCTGCCGGCGTGGAGGTCGAGGTCGACCGCGTCCAGTGCGAGGGTGCCGCCGAACCGCTTGCAGAGACCGCGGATGCGGACGAGCGGCTCCGTGCCGTGGCGTGGGGGAGCGGTGCTGTCAGGAGCGTGATGCACGGACTTCTCCAGGGGCCGGCCTCGTGGTTCCTCCCGACGGAAGGTCACTGCTGCTGGACGCTGCGCGATGGTGCGGGCGCCGGGGAATGCGGTCCTGACGTCGCGTCAGCGGCCCGCCCGGTGCCCGTCATGCTAAGGCCCGCTTTGCCCGTGATGCCGGATGGGCTGTCAGATGGCGGGAATGTCGTCGAAGGAGGCCATGGCGCCGCCGAGCTGTGCGGTGGGAGCCTCCAGGGCGCACTCGGCCCAGATGACCTTGCCGTCGGCGGTGTAGCGGGTGCCCCAGGCCTGGGCGAGCTGTGCGACGAGGAACAGGCCGCGGCCGCCCTCGTCGGTGGTGGCCGCATGACGCAGATGCGGGGCGGTGCTGCCGGCGTCGGAGACCTCGCAGATCAGTGTGCGGTCATGGAGCAGCCGTACCTGGATGGGCTCGGCGCCGTAGCGGATGGCGTTGGTGACCAGCTCGCTGAGCAGCAGTTCGGTGGCGAAGACGGCCTCGTCCAGACCCCATGCGGCCAGCCGTCCGGTCACGGCGGTGCGGATGCCGGAGACCCGCGCGGGGTCGGCAGGCAGGTCCCAGGTGGCGATCCGCCGTGGGTCCAGGGCGTGGGTGCGGGCGACGAGCAGGGCGATGTCGTCGGTGGGGCGCTGCGGCACCACGGACCGGACCACGGCCTCACAGGTGTCCTCCGGCGAGCGGTCCGGGTGTGCCACGGCCTGCCGCAGCTCGTCGAGGGCCGTGTCGAAGTCGCGCTCGCGGTCCTGGAGCAGCCCGTCGGTGTAGAGGACGAGCTGGCTGCCCTCGGGGAGGTGGAACGCGGCGGTCTCGAACGGGAGCCCGCCCAGGCCCAGCGGCGGGCCCGCCGGGAGGTCGGGGAAGGACACGGTGCCCTCCGGGCGCACGAGCGCGGGCGGCGGGTGCCCGGCCCGGGCCATCACACACTGCTGAGAGGTGGGGTCGTAGACGGCGTACAGGCAGGTGGCGCCGATGATGCCGGGGCTGTCGGCGCGGTCCTCCGCGGTGTCCTCGTCCAGGTCGAGGCGCCCCACGAGCCGGTCGAGGTGGCTGAGGACCTCGTCCGGGCCGAGGTCCAGTTCCGCGAAGTTGCGCGCGGCGATCCGCAGCCGGCCCATGGTGGCGGCGGCATGCATCCCGTGACCGACGACATCCCCGACGATCAGCGCGATACGGGTGCCGGACAGGGGGATGACATCGAACCAGTCCCCGCCGACCCCGGACTCGGCGGGCATATAGCGGTAGGCCACCTCGACGGCGTTCTGCTCGGGGAAGCTGTGCGGCAGCAGGCTGCGCTGCAACGCCAGGACCATGGTGTGCTCGCGGGTGTAACGGCGCGCGTTGTCAATGCAGATGGCCGCACGGGTGGCGAGTTCCTGGGCCAGCGAACGGTCGTCGTCCCCGAACGGCGCCGGGTCCGCCGAGCGGTAGAAGCTCGCCACGCCCAGGGCGATCCCGCGCGCGAGGAGCGGGACGGCGATGAGGGAGTGGACGTCATGGCCGAGAAGCCGCCGGGCGTGCTCGGGGTCCTGGGCGATCCACCCGCCGGCGGTCCGCAGCTCGGGCTCCAGGACCGGCTCACCGGCGGCCAGACAGCGGAGCTGGGGCGTGGAAGGACGGAGGTCCACCGGCTCGCCGGCCGGGTAGAAGGGGCAGTCGTCGCGGATGCCGTGGACCACCGTGCGGTGCAGACCGGAGCGGGGGTCGGTCGGCTCCTCACCGCGCAGCACCGCCTCGGGCAGGTCGATGGTGACGAAGTCCGCCAGCTGCGGCACCGCCATCTCGGCCAGCTCCCGGGCGGTACGGCTCACGTCCAGGGTGGTCCCGATGCGGGTGCTGGCCTCGGACAGCAGCTCCAGCCGGCGCCGCGCCGCCACGGCGTACTTCCCCACCCCCGGCTCGCCCACCAGCACCAGCCCACTGGCCGCACCGCCGGGCGCGCTGCCTCCCTCGGAGCCGGGCGGCCCGGCGGCGTCCGGCGGCCGGACGGTCGCGACCGCCCGGCCGGGCACGGCGTCCGGACGGTGCTCCGGCGGCGGGGCGGCGGATGCGAGCGCCGGCTCCGTGAGCGGCGCGGCGGGCGTCCCGGCGTCGGAGGGCACGGCGATCCGCTGGTCAGCCGCGGGCAGGACCGCTTCGACGACGAGGCCCTCCACCCCGGAGGCGGTGGTCACGGGGCGGCTGAGCAGGGTGACGTGCCGCCCGCCGGGCAGCGACACCTCGACCGCGGCGCGCTGGGCCGAGGTGATCAGTTCGGTGGCCTTCTCCTTCAGGATCATCTGATCCCGCCAGTCCAGCCCGCTCTCGGCGAGTTCGCCCAGCTGCCCGTTGCCGCGCGTCCCACCGCCCGGCGCATGGCGCCTGGCGTCGAGGTAGGCCTCCAGCAGGGCCCGTTCCCGCGACGTACTCTGCTCCAGCAGTCGCCGCTCGATGGCCCCGGCCGCCTTGCGGACCACGGTGTTCAGCGCGGTGTCCGCGTCGGTGAGCGGATAGCCGAGACAGAGGACGCCCTCGATGCGCCCACTGAGCGGGTCCCGGACGGGAACGGCCGAGCAGGCGCTGGACTGCGAGCGTTCGGCGAAGTGCTCGGCCCCGTAGACATTGATCAGCTGTCGTTCCGCGAGCGCCAGCCCGATACCGTTGGTCCCGCCGAACCGCTCGGCGAAGACGAAGCCGGGGACGCTCTGGATCGGGGCCAGGCGCCGGACGAGCGAGGCTTCGCCGAAGCGGCGCTGCAGCACCGCGCCGCGCCCGTCGGCGAGCGACACATTCATCTGCCGGCCCGCGAACCGGGTCTGCAGCCGGTCCAGTACGGGTGCCGCGGCGCGGACGAGCCGCCCGTCCAGATCGAGATCCTGGCTGTAGGGAAGCTCGCAGCGCTCCGGTGTGAGCCCCAGCGACCGGGACCGCTGCCAGGAATCCAGGATCGACCCCCGGACCGCTCCCTCGACCGGCCCACCCCCAAGGAACTGCTCACGGGCGCGTGCGGGACCGCTGCCCTCTCCCGCCAGCCCCATCCCAATCACTTCCCACAGGGGTGCATGCCGCGAGGGCCACCCGTACGTCGGAGCAGCTGTCTCATTTGATCCAATTGTAGAGCTTTGTACTTCTGGTGGAACCGGCCGCTGCCCCGGAAGGGAACCGGGCGGCCGAGGCGTTCCCGCGCCCCGCCCCGCGGTCCGCCCGGGATCGGGACCACCACCCACCCCCAGCGATGATCATGCCCGTGACCTGCCCTTCAACCGGTCGCGCGGCAGGAGTCCCGCTGACCGCCCGGTCGTCATAGCACCGCGACCGGACTGACCGGTGAGCCGGTGCCGCCGGGGATGTTCAGCGGCGCCACCACGAGGAGGAACGCGTAACGGCCCGTCTCGGCGCTCGCCGCGGACAGCGCCTCCAGGTCGAGGTTGTCCAGCAGCGGCACCCCCATCGCGGCGAGCGCCAGCGCATGCACCGGAGAGTGCACCCCGTCCACCGGCGAGGGCCGCACATCGCTGTCGCCGTCCCCGCCGAGCAGCGCGATCCCGCGCTCGGCCAGCAGCGGCATGGCGTCCACATGCAGCCCCGCGCTCGCCGCACCGGTGTCCCAGGCACCCCGCTCCCGACGACGGCGGAGACCGCCGGACCGCAGCAGCACCGCATCGCCCTCGCCGACCGACACCCCGAGCGCCCGCTCCGCGGCCACGACATCCGCCGCGTGCACGGCCCGTCCGGGCTCCAGCCAGGCCACCCCGAGCACGGTGGGCAGATCCAGGAGAACCCCCCGGGTCACCAGCGGGCCCAGTGCCGACACGGCACCGAACCGCGCACCTCCGGCGTCCACGCACTCCTGCGCCGCGCGGCCGTCGTAGAGCTGCCCGCGATAGGCGACATGGGACAGCGCGTCCAGATGGCTGACCGCCTTGCCGTGGTAGTCGACCCCGATGAAGTCCTTGTACGTGGCGGGCTCCGGAGCCTCGACGTCACCGAGGTCCGACATGTGGTGCAGGGCGGGCTTGTGGTTGTCCGGGCCGGGCGCGGTGTCCCAGGGGCGCGCCAGCGGGACCACCGTGCCGGACCGGACCAGCGCGGTGGCCTGCCGTACCCGGTCCGGCGTCACCCGGTTCCAGGCGCCGCGGTCGGCGGCGGCCCAGCGGCCCCACGTACGGAGCGTGGCGAACAGCGCGTCGAACTCCGGGCGGGACACGGCCGGCCCCGCGCCGGAACCGGCCGGCGGGGAGACTGGTGCGTCGCCGGAGCCGCTGGTCACGCCCGGGTGACCGCTTGGGGGAAGTCGAAGACCCGGTCCGGGTCGTAGGCGTACGCGACCCGGCGCAGCCGGTCCAGATTCGGTCCGTAGTAGGCCGTGCCCCAGTCGGGGAGGGCCGGGTCGATGTAGTTCACGTACCCGTCCTTGATGCCCAGGTCCGCGAGGCCCGCCACGACCTGGCCGACGCTGCGGGTCACCGCGGCCTCGGACGCCGTGGTCGCGCTCGCATAGATCTGTGCGGTGGCGAAGGCCTTGCGGTGCGGGAACGCGGTCTGCTGGACACCGACGTCGGCCACCGCGCCGCCGAGTGCGTCGAGGATGAGAGCCATGCCCGGACGGCCGGTGAGCAGGGCGACGACGGCAGCGGGGCCGGCGGTGGGTGTGGCGAGGACGCGGGACGAGGCGACGAACGACTGCCGGTCGGGACTGCCGGAGAAGAAGCGCATGGCCTTGAAGTAGTCGCGGTCCTCGACCCGGCGCTGGGTGGGGAGCACCCCGGCGCGCGCGACCAGGTCGTTCAGCAGGGTGTTGCAGGCGCTGCTGGGCCCCACGAAGCAGCCCGCCACCCGGCAGCTCGGGGCGGTGCCGCCGGCCATGTTGAGGTTCGCCCACAGCGCGCGCGGCGCGGCCGTGATCCACGGCTGCCATCCGGTCAGTACCTTCGTCACGTTCCCCGCCGACGCCGGGAAGCCCAGCGCGAACACCGTCAGGGCCGGAGCCGGGTCGGTCGCGAAGGTGAACTCCGTGACGACCCCGAAGTTGCCGCCGCCACCACCGCGCAGCGCCCAGAACAGGTCCGGTTCCCGGGTGGCCGAGGCGGTCAGCGTCCGCCCGTCGGCGGTGATGACCTCGGCGGACACCAGGTGGTCACAGGTGAGCCCGAACTTCCGTTGCAGCACGCCGATTCCACCGCCCAGGGCCACCCCGGCGATGCCGACGGTGAAGCAGGAGCCGCCGGGCAGACAGCGGTTGGCCTGACCGAGCGCCGTGTAGACGTTCTCCAGGGTCGCGCCGGCACCGACCGTGGCGGCGCCGTCCGGCCGGACCCGCACGGCCGACAGGCGGCGGAGGTCGAGGGTGAGGCCGCCGGGCGGCGCCGAGTACCCCACATAGGAGTGCCCGCCGCTGCGGGCCGCCACCGGCACCCGGCGCGCGGCCGCCAGCACCGCCTCGCGGACATCGGCCACCGACGCGCACTGCGCCACCGCCGCGGGCACCCGGTCGTCGTTGAGCGGGTTGAAGAGCTTCCTGGCGTTGTCGAACCCGGCGTCTCCCGGCCGCAGCAGCGTTCCGCTCATCCGCCGCCGGAGGCCGTCCCAGTCCACGGTGTCGCCGACGACGGCGGTGTGTCCGCCGGTCCGGGGGCTGCCCCGGGCCCCGGCGCCGGTCCCGGACGCGTGGAACAGCGGGTCCCGCGCCATGGTCACCATCTCCTTCTGGAGAGGCCAGGAAAGCGGGTAATTGTCCGTTTCGAACGGACACTGTCACGCTAACACGGGGTGATCGGCCCCTCCAGTTGACGGCCGTACGCCTCGAACCCGCCGGTCAGGGCCGGTTGAGGCGCGGGGCGCCCGCGGGGACGGCGGGACCGGGTCACAGGCGGCGCTCGAAGAGTTCCAGCAGGCTGCGCCAATGACGCTGGTCCGCCTCGGCGTTGTACGCGGCGGTGTCACTCTGGGTGTAACCGTGCTGCGCGCCCTCGTACAGCTCGCTCCGGTAGGGCACGCCTGCGGCCTCCAGGGCCCGCTCCAGAACCGCGATCTGGTCGGCCGGCATCGAATGGTCCTGGTCGGCATGGCCGAAGTACAGCTCCGCCCTGCTGCGGCCGACGAGCCGGTGCGGACTGTCCTCCGCCTCGGTGACCAGGCGCCCGGCGTGGAAGGCGGCCGCGGCGCCGATCCGGTCGGAGTGGGCCGCCGCGGTGCGGACGGCGAGCACGCCGCCCATGCAGTAACCGGCGGTGCCTATCGGGCCGTCGGCGACCAGCGGGGAGGCGGCCAGCCAGTCTAGGTAGGCGCCGGCGTCCCGCATCGCCAGATCCGGGGTGAGCGCCTGCGCGAGCGGCAGCAGCCGCTCGATGATCTCCGGCCGCTCGGCGGGGTCGATGAAGCCGGGCAGGTCGACGAGGGGAGCGCGTCCCGCGCGGTACATGACGTTGGGTACCAGCACCGTGTAGCCGTGCCCGGCCAGCCGCCCGGCCGCCTCCTCCAGCGCGGGCCGCAGTCCGAACACGTCCATGTACAGCAGCACCCCGGGGTGCGGCCTGCCGTCGTCGGGGTGGGCGAGGTACGCGTCGGCGACACCGTCCGGGGTGGGGAGGTCCAGGTGGGTGCCCTGCACGCTCGTCATGTCCGCTCCTTTGCTCGGGCTCGGGGTGCGCGAGGCCGGCCACCCGTCCGCCGGTGATCAGGCCGACCGTGTCCACACTAAGGGCCGGCACTGACACGCCCGGCTCCGTCCGAACTGTCGGGAGCCCACCACGGACGCCCCGCAAGACTGTGTACGCACGCACAAGTCCCTTGCGTTTCCCTTGTGTTGGAATCCAGGCATGGTCACTTCCGCTGCCGGACCCTCCGTGTCACCCGCCAGGAACGAGCCCTCCGGCCGGCTGCGCGCCGAGGTGGAGCGGCTGTGCGAGGAAGCGACACGGCAGAAGGACCTCGCCCACCGCAGAGCCGACTTCTGGGCCAGGGCCGATATCGCACTGGGCTTTCCGGCGGCGCTGCTCGCGGCTGTCTCCGGCGCCGCGGGGCTGGCCTCGGCGGACGCCCGCGTTCCCGCGGCGTTGGTGGCGCTGACCGCCGCGGGGTGTGCGGCGGGGGCCGGCTTCCTGCGGGGTGACAGCCGCCGGGTGGCCAACAAGCGGGCCCGGCAGGCCTGGGCCTCCGTCGAGGCCACGGCCCGCATGAAGCTGGCGCAGGACCGGCTGGAACCCGGAGATCTCGGCGAGGTGCTGGAGAGCCGCCAGGTCGCGCTGGCGGCGTACGAGGGGGAGGACCACCCGCCCGGTGCGTGACCGTGCGGGGCCCGGCTGAGGCGCGCCCGCAGGTCAGTTGTGGCCGAACTTCCGCTGCGCCTTGTGGGCCACATGCTTCGACATCGACTGCTCCTCCGGCGGATGCGGGGTCGATGCCTTCGGCTTCTTCGCCTCCGCGGCGGCACCGTGCTCATGGCCGCCGGTGCGCGCGCCGCGGTTCTGCCGACTCTGTTTCTTGCCCACGATCGTGCCTCCTGGAGGATCTCGAGCGAGGAACCGGTACCAGACTTGCACGCGCCTACGGCCGGTGCATGTCGGCGACCCTTCGCCGATCCGTACCATGTCTGACGGTGCGTCAGGATTGCTTGCGCAGCGCGTCCGAGACCACCGGCGAACGCCGTCCTGGCCGCTGCGGAGGAGGAGCCCGCCCAGGATGCGGGAACGCGGCGCCCCACGGACAATGAAAGGGGTGGGCCGTCACAGCGGCACGCACGCCGCCGTGACCCGCCTTGTACGCCCCCCGTGGACAGGGGCCTCGGCCCGGGGTACTGCGGAGGCCGGTCCGGGGGCGCGCTCTTCCGGAGGCGCCGAGATGGCCGTGCTGTTCTTCGACATCGGTGACACGCTCGCGGACGCGAGCATCGAGGCCGACGGCTCCCTGACGCTCCGCCCGCGGCCGCGCGTCGTCGAGGTCCTCGACGCGCTGGCGGGCATGCGGAAGGGCATCCTCTCGAACCCGGGCAGCGGGGAGGCCGCCCGCGCCCGCGCGGTGGCGGCGCTGCACACCGCGTTCGCCGACCGCTTCCCGGACGACAGCCTCCTCCACTGGGGCGCGAAGAATTCGCGCGCCCTCTTCGACGACGCGGTGGCGAGCGCGGGTGTCGCGGCCGGTCAGTGCGTCTTCGTGGGCGAAGCACCCGAGGAGCGGGCGTTCGCGCACCAAGCCGGGATGCGCACCGCCGCACACCCGGTCTTCACCCTCGCCGCCGTCGAGGGCCGCCCGGTGTTCTGGGCGCGGATCGAGATTCCGGCCGGCCGGAGTGTGGCCGAGGTGGAGTCGATCGCGCGGGCCGCCGAGGTCGTGCCGGTCCATGTGGCCTCCGCCCAGCTCGTCCTCGTCATGGCGACCGCGCGCGGTGTGACCGCACTCGAACAGGGCGGCTTCCCGGCCGACCTCCGGGGCCAGGTGGCGGAGACCGCCGCCTTCCTGATGCGCGACGACCGTCCGGTGACGCTCCCGGAAGGCCTCACCCGTGCCTCCGCGCCCGTCAGGGCGACCGCGGAGGACGCCCTGCGCGCCACGGCGGCGTTCGCCTTCCTCGCGCGCGCACTCGACGAACCGCGACCCTCCGTCGTCCCGCTCGGCCCGGCCCCGGGCGGCGTCTATGTGGCCGCCGCGGCCGGCACTCCCGTCGAGGACCTGCACTGCGCGGACGCCAAACCCGGGCACACGGAACGGCTGCTCCCCGACCCGGCTCTCCTGTCCCGGCCGGGAGAGGCCCGCGTCGAAGGCCTCGCCGACGCGTTCGCGGACGGGGAGCCCTCCCCGGAGACCCTGGCCGCGGTCCGCGCCGCCATCACCCCGGCGGCGATGCGCGGCCATGTCGCCCGGATCTCCGGCATCGACCCGCTCGTCGAGGGAGAACCCCTGAAGGTACGCAGCCGTGACGTGTCGAGCCCCGACAACGCCCTCGTCGTCAGCGCACTCGCCCGGTGGCTCCAGGATCTCGGCCTGACCGTCCGACGCCATGAGTTCTCCTGGCGGGGACGCCGACTCGCCAACGTCGAGGCGGAGTTCCGCGTCCCGGCGGCGGACTCCGCCGTCCTTGTCACCGCACATCTCGACTCGACAGCGGCCCGGGGCGAGTTCTTCGACAGCGACGGCCGGCCGCGCCCCTATGACCCCGCCGTCGACCCGGCACCGGGCGCCGACGACGACGGGAGCGGTACGGCGGCGGTCCTCGCCGCGGCCGAGTGTCTGAGCGCGATGCTCGCCGCCGGCCGGGCCCCGTCCCGCACGGTGCGCTTCGTGCTCTTCAACGCCGAGGAGCAGGGCCTCGTCGGCAGCAAGGCGTACGCCCGCGCGGCGGCCGCGGCCGGTGACCGGATCGCCGGTGTGCTCCAGATGGACATGATCGCGGGCTTCCGGGGCGGCACCCGCACGATGGAGATCCACACCGGTTCCACGGTCCCCGGCCCGGTCGTGGGCGCCTCCGGCGCACTCGGGGGACTCGTCGCCCGTGCCGCCCCCGCGGTCGCGGCCGGCTTCTCGCTCCAGACGCTCGCGGGCTCCGACGACCCGGCCGCCGGACGGAGCGATCACGCGAGCTTCCACGAACGCGGTTGGGCGGCTGCCGCCGTCTGCGAGAACTTCTTCGACGACACCACGCCCGCGACCGGCACCCGGCAGTACCACCTGCCGGGCGACACCCTCCTCGACGAGGACCACGACACGGACTACGCCGCCGCGATCGCCCGTACGGTCGCGACGGCGGCACTCACGCTCGCGGGCCTCTGACCCCTCCCAAGGAGCACGCCATGAGCGTAATGATCGACAGGCGGAACAAGAACTACGACCGCTTGGCCAGCGTCGCCGAGGCCGATGCCTTCCTGGAGGACACCGAACGGGTGGCGGCTGAGGTCGACAGCACCCTCGTGGCGGACCGCAGCAAAGTGAACCGCTTCACCGGGCATCTGACGGAGCTGCGGGTGGCCGGTGCGCCCGGCTTCACGGGCCTGAACGAGTCGGTGGCGATGCCCGACACCGGCTATATCGCCCGTGCCAAGCAGTACGTCACCTCGGTCGCCCCGGCGATCGGCTTCGCGGCCGGCGAGCCGGTGGAGTTCGAGGCCGACCCGAACGTGACGACGACGAGCGAGGGCATGCGCGTGGTCAGCCTCCAACAGGTGCTCAACGGCATCGAGGTGTGGGCCATGGCGCCCAAGGTGTGGCTGTTCGAGGACGGCACCGTCGACCGGGTCGTCGGCGACACCGTGAGCGCACCGGCGAGCCTGCCGACCAGGCCGACGGTCCCCGCCGAGGTGGCGCTGCGGGTGGCGGCCGCGAAGGCCGCCGAGCCGGTCACGCTCCGCGGGGTCTTCGGCGACGACGAACTCCCGCGCCTCGACGTGTCGGAGGGCTTCGCCCGCCTGTCGCACCAGGCGCGGAACGACCAGCCGATGACGTTCAGCAAGGGACCGTTCGAGGAGGCCGTCCCGGCCCGGCTGGTGTACCTCTACATGGGCGACGACGCCCGCCTCACCTGGATGTTCACCCTCTCCAGGGAGAAGCTGGCCGCTCAGTACCACGCGTTCGTCGAGGCCGACGAGCGGACCGCGAACCCGGACGAGCCCGAGATCCTCTACTTCTACGACACCGTCCGGCACGCGGTCGCCGGACGCGTCTTCCAGCGGAACCCGGCCGAGAGCACCTTCGACACCGTTCCCTTCCCGCTGCCGGTGAACGGCTACCCGACCGTCGTCCCCGAGGGGCTGCCCGCCGGCTTCCCGCTCCCCTGGGCGGAGCCCCACCAGGGCAAGGTGTCGACCCAGGGCAACAACGTCCGCGCGCTCAACGGAACGACCCGCCGCCCCGTCGAGGTCCCCGTCGACGCCGCGGGCAACGGCGTCTTCGACCCCGCGCAGGACAGCCCCGAGCAGTTCGTCACCAACATCTTCTACTTCTGCAACTTCGCCCACGACCTGTTCATGATGCTCGGCTTCACGGAGGACCAGGGGAACTTCCAGACCACCAACGTGACGGGCCTGGGCCAGGGGGCGGACCCCGTGAGGGCCCTCGCGCATCCAGGTGCGGTGTTCGGGACGGCCAACATGGCCACCCGGGCCGACGGCCTGGAAGCCGAGATGAACATGGGGCTGGTCACCAGCACCGGCCGTCATACGGCCGACGACTTCGATGTCGTCCTCCACGAGTTCTGCCACGGGGTGTCGAACCGTCTCGTCGGTGGCCTCTTCGACGCCAATGGCCTGGAGGAGGACCAGTCGGTCGCGATGGGCGAGGGCTGGGGCGACTACTTCGCCCTCAGCACCAGGAACTTCTCCAGCCCCCAGGAACGCGAGGTGCTCGGCAACTGGGTGGTCAACCGCTCGAAGGGCATCCGGCAACGGCCCTATGACGCCGAGTACCCCGGCACCTTCGGGGACATCGGCAAGGGGGCGGGCGAGGTCTCCGGCGCCGGCAACGACGACCTGAGCTACCAGGAAGTCCATGACGTCGGCGAGATCTGGTGCGCCGCGCTCATGGAACTGACCCGCCAGGTCACCACCGCACTCCACAACAAGGAGCGCGGCTACCAGGTGACCTGGCAGGCCGTCGTCGACGGCATGAAGCTCACCCCGAAGAACCCCTCGTTCCTCGGCGCCCGCGACGCCATCCTGCGCGCCTTCAAGGCGATGAAGGGCGGACGGCTGACCGCGTCCGAGTACACCGCGGTCCGGAAGGCCGCCTGGCAGGCCTTCGCCCGCTACGAGCTGGGCTTCGACGCCTTCAGCCCCAACGCCACCTTCACCGGGTGCCGGGGCGGCACGGCGCTGCCGCCGGCCGGGCACGAGGACTAGGAAGGGAAGCGGTTCAGCCCGCCACCACCTGAACGATCTCGCGCGGGCGGGCTTCGCGCTCGTCGTAGGCGACGTCCAGCTCCGCCGCCTCGACGGCGGCCATGGATGCGGCGGCGGCCTCCTCGGACTCCCACTGCACCATGGAGATCACCGCGTCCGCCGACAACCAGCAGGCGGCCGACAGGCATCCCGGTGTCCGCAGCATCACCTCGCGGACGCGGTGGACGCGTGCGATGAACTCCTCGCGGTGCGCGGCGTGCGGATAGTGACTGGCTATCATTCCGACCTTCATGATGCTCTCCTTGAGCGTTGTCGAGTGACGGGTCTTGCCGAGGGGCGCCGGCCGGGTCCCGAGCCGGGGATGTCGGCCCCGGCCCGATCCGGTTGTCCAGCGGGTACGTTGTCGGCCCGGTTCTGCCAGGCGTGTCCGATCATGCGCATCAGCGCCGGGTCCACCAGCAGATGCCGGAACGGCCTGATCACGGCCATGTAGGCCGCGCCGAACCGGCCGTTCGGCTTGACCAGTACGGCCATCTGCCCCCGGTGGCCACCGGCCCCGTCCGGGACCCAGCCGATGTGCATCACCGCGTGCACGGTCCGGTTGGCCACCTCCGCCGCCCACTCGTCGTCCGTCAGATAGACGGGGGTGAGCGGGAGTGCCCGGAAGCCCGGTCCCGGTGGGGCGTCGCGGAGGTCCGCCGGCAAGCGGTCGCGCAGGGTCCGCACCCGTACGCCGAGGCCGGAGCCGGGCCGGTCCCACCCGAGCAGCCGTCCGAGTTTCCAGCGGAGCGCGAAGAGTCCGCGGGTGGCACTGGAGAACCGCCCGTCGCCGGAGGTCATCTGCCGTACGAGCCGCGGCAGGTCGTCAGGGCCGCCGGGCGTCGGCAGCGCCCAGACGTCCTCCAGCCGGAAGTCGGAGGCGAGGGCGTGGATCAGCCAGGGACGGGCGGTGTGCGCGCTGTCGGGAAGTCTCATCGGTGGACCGCCTTCGATTGGGCGCCGCGCGGCCCGTGGGCCGACGGCTGCCTCCGCTTGTCCCACTCGGCCATCAGGCCGAACAGGGCGAACCTGTCGAGCACCGGCTGGTCGGGGTGGATCTCGCGGTAGCGCCGGTAGATGTTGACGACGACCCGTTCGGCGTCCAGCCAGCCGCCGTACTCGGCCAGATCGACCCCGAACGCCGCCTCCTGGAAGTCCAGGCCCTTGGCGTACGCGGCGTCGGCCTGCTCGATGACATGGCCGAAGTAGTCGCGGACGGCGCGGATTCCGGCGGCGTCCGTCACCGGGCCGTGGCCCGGCACCACCGTGGACGCGCCGAGGCCCAGCATCGTGTCGCAGGCGGCGGTCCAGTTGGCGAGCGGGCCGCTCCAGACGATCGGGGTGCACCCGACGAACAACAGGTCGCCCGCGAAGAGCACCCCGGCGTCCGGAAGGTGCACGACGGTGTCGGCCTCGGTATGGGCGGGCCCGAGATCGAGCAGCCGCACCTCGCGGCCCCCCACATCGAGGGTGAGCCGCCGGTCGAAGGTCCGGTCGGGCGTGCGCAGCCGGATACCGCCGAAGTCGAACGCCCCGAAGCGGTCGCGCAGATAGGGGGTGAGCGTCGGCCCGAGGTCCATGACCTGGAGAGCCGCGGTCAGTTCGGGCGCCATCTCGGCGCGCATCTCGTGCGCCGTCCCCTCCGCGGCGATGACACACGCCGAGCCGGGGAGCAGCTGTCCGCCGTGGGTGTGGTCGCCGTTGGCGTGGGTGAGCACCGCATGGCGCAGCGGGTGCCGGTCCGTGACCGGCCGCATGCCGGACAGCATCTCGGCGGTGAGCGGCAGATCGTAGAGCGTGTCGACGAGCAGGGAGGCGCCGTCGCCCGCGACGAGCCCCGCATTGCTCCGGCCGTACCCGCCGTCGGGCAGCAGCCACGCCCAGACGCCGTCACCGACCTGGTGCAGCCCCTTGGTGTACGGCACCGCGGAGGCGGCCGGGTTGACCCGCGGCCGGCGGGGCGACGCGGCCGGGTCGGGCCGGGCGGCGAGCGGCGGGGGAGGGGCACTGGCCCGTACGGTCTGCCGTACCTCACCCAGCCCCTCGGCGCGCAGCGACACCACATCGCCGTCCTTGAGCCAGCCGCGGAACGCCGCGAGGTCCCCGACGTCGAGGTGTTCGAGCAGACAGCAGCCGGGAACGGTGCCCGAACCGAACACCTCTCCCGGCCGGATCTCCACGCCCCGGGACGCGTAGGAGATGACCTCACCGAAGGACCAGTCCATGGAGTCGGTACGGCCCGCCCCGACCAACTCGCCGTTGACCTCGGCCCGCACCGCGACCGCGAGCCCGCCGTCCGGCCCCAAGGGCAGCTCGTCGGGCGTGACCAGCCACGGTCCGAGCGTGGAGGCGCCGTCCTTGCCCTTCGCCTGGCCGATCCTGAGCCGGCCCTCCAGACCCTGGAGATCGCGGGCGCTCCAGTCGCAGAAGAGGGTGTAGCCGGCGATGTGGTCCGCGGCCTGTCCGGGCGTCAGATCGCGGCCGGCTGTGCCGATCACCGCGGCGATCTCCAGCTCGAAGTCGAACCAGGCACTGCCGGGCGAGATGGCGACCTCGTCGTAGGGGCCGACCACGGTGGCGGGGTTGGCGAAGTAGAAGGCCGGGATCTGGTACCAGGCCGGCTCCAGCACTTCGGTGTCGCCGACGGCCTTGCGGCAGGCGCGCATGTGGTCGAGGAAGCACAGGCAGTCCCGGATGGACGGTGGCCTGGGGATCGGGGCTTTGAGCGTGACGTCGGCGAGCGCGACGACCTCGGCGGGTTCGGCGAGTGCGCGCTCGCCCGTCGGCCGCAGTGCGGGGCCGAGCAGGCCGAGCAGGGATGTGCCGTCCGGTAACGCATGGATCAGGTCGCCGTTGAGGACGCCCGCCCGGTCGCCGTCGGCCGAGGCATAGGTGACGAAGCGCAAACCAACCTCCCGCGAGTCTCTATGTTGGCCAGCATAGAATATTATTGCCAGCATAGAGGAGGTGGCGTGACCACGCGACGAGAGCGGACCAGCCGCGAGAGCAGCGAGCTGATCCTCCGGGCGGCGGCGGAGCTGTTCGCGGAGAAGGGCTATCGGCAGACCACGTTCGCCGATGTGGCCGAACGGTCCGGCATCAGCCGGGGATCGATCCCATGGCACTTCGGCAGCAAGGAAGGCCTCCTGCTGGCTGTCCTCGAAAGCTCGGTGGACCTGATCCGCACCGAACTCGGCGACGCACCAACGGAGTTGACGGTCCCGAAGGAGGTGGAGGCGGGATACGACCGCCTGATGCGGGGCGCCGAAGCCCTGTTCGCCCAGCCCACCACCAAGCTCTTCGTCACACTCCTGGTGGAGGCCCTGGAACCGGGCTCGCCGATCCACGGCCGCTACGTCGAGATCCACCACACCCTGCGCGACCACTGCCGGCAATGGCTGGAGCGACTGCCGCTCCCGCCCGGCCTGTCCGCCGAGACGCTGGCCGTCACCCTCATCGGCGCCGGAATCGGCATCCACCAGCAGTGGCTCCTGGCACCCGACCGGGTCGACCCCGAACAGGCGTTGGCCGCCCTGCGCACACTGGTGGTGGGAGCGCTGCGCACGGCCGGGGGGTGAGCGCGGACCACAAACTCAGCGGAGGGTGTCCTTCCCCCCGCGAGCCATCGCGGCAGGCCGCCCGGGCCGCGCTCATGCCGGACACCGGTCAACTCGCCAACAACCACCGCCTGACTGATGTTCACGAAAAATCCACGTGGATGTACAACCATTCACATCCCTCCGAGGTCTGGTCACTGGAGTCAGCGGACTCCAGACCGATTCGGGTCCCGTCGACCGTGTCCCACGCCGCGGGGCCCCTTCCCTTTCGAGGAATACATGCGAACTCGCGCCACTGTTGCCGCACTGTCCGGCGCCCTGGCTCTCTCCGCTCTCAGCGTCCCGGCCGCCCAGGCCGCGGACGCCCCGGGTGCTCGCGCCGCCAAGGCGCAGCTCTCGCCGTTCGTCGCGAAGTCCCCCGGCAAGGCCGTGGCGGACGCCGCGAAGGGCGACACCAAGATCACGAACGTCACCGTCAACGGCGGCAAGGACATAGTCGTCGGCACCAGCCTGAAGAAGACGTACACCGTCTCCGTGACCGCCACCGACCCGGCCGGCATCTACGACGGCTATGCCTTCCTGTGGCACGGCACCGACCTGGAGAACGGTGTCGACGGCGCCATGACGCCGAGCGTCGACCACGGCACCTGCAAGACGGTCAACGCCACCACCTCCACCTGCTCGGTCACCCTTGTCGCCGACCCGAAGACCACCGTCTACGGCAACATCCTCGCCGGCCGGTGGCATGTCTTCGCGTCCGCCGTGGGCAAGGACGGCGACTACTCCCGCAAGGACAGCTACAAGTCCTCCTGGGTCAAGCGGGCCGCGCAGCTGACCACCAACGCCGCACCGGAGCCCGTGGTCAAGGGCAAGACCGTCACGGTCACCGGTGCCCTGAAGCGCGCCAACTGGGACACCGACAAGTACGCGGGCTACACCCAGCAGTCCGTGCAGCTGCAGTTCCGCAAGAAGGGCGCCGCCGCCTACAGCACCGTCAAGACCGTCAGGTCGGACAGCCGCGGCAACCTCAAGGCGACCGTGAAGGCGTCCGCGGACGGCTCCTGGCGCTACGCCTTCGCCGGTACGTCGACGACCTCGTCGGTGAACTCGACGAGCGACTTCCTCGATGTGAAGTAGGAAGTGAAGTAAGAAGCAGGACATGCCATGACGTGAAGTCTGGGGCCCGAGGGGGAACTTCGGCCTCTGACGCGTCCAGCGCCGACCGCCCGGAACGGACGAGCAAACGGTCCGTTCCGGGCGGTCGGCGTGGTCGGTGCGTCGTTCCTCGGCCGTCCCTGCCGGGTGCGGCGGTGTGGCAGGCGGGGGCTGCGTGCGGCCCGTCTATGGATGCAGCACGACCTTCGTGTAGCCCTCGATGCGCTTGTCGAACTTGTCGTACGCCGACGGGGCCTGGTCCAGGGGCAGTTCATGAG
Organism: Streptomyces sp. NPDC048612; assembly: GCF_043199295.1. Classification (NCBI taxonomy): domain Bacteria; kingdom Bacillati; phylum Actinomycetota; class Actinomycetes; order Kitasatosporales; family Streptomycetaceae; genus Streptomyces; species Streptomyces sp. NPDC048612. The sequence continues at coordinate 15,803 of NZ_JBICVV010000039.1, read as the reverse complement.
AGACGACGAAGCTCGGCTTCGCCCGGCCCTCGATGATCATGTCGCGCAGCTGCCGGTTGTAGCGCTTCACGTTGCACTGCCCTGTCCCCATCCGGAGGCCCTTCTCGAAGAGCTTGCCGATCGAGACGAGGAGCATGCCCCGCTGGGACTGCTCATCCGGTCCGCCCGGGTCCGCCGGTACGTACAGGCCCGGAACCCCGAGGGCACCCGTGGCCCGCACCGTGTCGACGAGGGAGTTCAGCACGGTCGCCGGTTCCTCGCGTGCCGCGCCGTGTGCCATCGCCTGGTAGCCGACGGCGTCCACGCCCTTGTCCGTGCCGGCGCCCTCCGTCCGGTCCTTGATCTGCTGCACCGGGTCACCCTCGGCGAAGTTGACCGCCACCGCACCGATCTCCTCGGCCTTCGCCAGCCGCTCGGGCACCCGGTCCACTACGAACACCTTGCTCGCCCCGCGCAGCAGCGCCGAGTAGGCGGCCATCAGGCCGACCGGCCCGCCGCCGTACACCGCGACGCTCTCCCCGGGGCGTACCTGGGCGAGTTCGCAGCCGTGGTAGCCGGTGGGGAAGATGTCGGCGAGCAGGATGAAATCGCTCTCGTGCTCGTTTCCCGGTGGCAGCTTCAGGCAGTTGAAGTCGGCGTAGGGTACCCGAAGGTATTCGGCCTGGCCGCCCGCCCAGGGCCCCATGGCGACGTATCCGTAAGCGCCGCCCGCAAATCCCGGATTGACGGTCTGACAGAACCCGGTGAATCCTTCGACGCAATTCTTGCAGAATCCGCAGGCGACATTGAAGGGCATGACCACCCGGTCGCCCTCCTTGAGGGAGGTGACGCCCTGGCCGAGTTCCTCGATGATTCCCATGTTCTCGTGCCCGAAGACGATGCCTGGCTCGGCCGCCGTACGTCCCTCGTACATATGCAGGTCAGAGCCGCAGATCGCGGTGGAGGTGACTTTGACGATCGCCTCGTTGGGGTGCTGGATGCGCGGCTTGTCGACATTCTCGACCGCCACCGAGAACGGTCCTTTGTAGACAACGGCTTTCATCTGCTGCCACCTCCCGCTCAGCGAAGAATGCGCATGGCTTCCCGCCCCTTTGACGTGACCTATCACTCATGATTCTCCGGTCTACTGGGCGGGGCAAGCCGCTAATGTGAGGGGAATATCCACTTCGGTATCGCAATGTCGCGTCGAGCGTCGCAGTGTTGCATTGAGTAATGCGGCGTTGCATGGGGCGATGCAGCGTTGTATTGGACGATGCAGCGTTGTATTGGACGATGCAGCGTTGTATTGGGCGATGAAAGAGGGAGGCGGCACGTGGTAGCGCAGCGACTCGGGACCTTGCTCGTCCCGGTACCCGGCCTGTCCGGCACCACCTACCCGCCGGGCACCACGGTCACCGTCCGTGGTCGCGGCGCGACCGTCGATGCCTTTGTGAACGGAGACTGGCTCCCCCTGTCGTGGTGGGAGTTCTCCGACGGCCTGCGCGAGGACATCGCCGACCGCTGACCCGGGCTCCGCGACCTCGCCGTACAGGCCGCTGACCTGGTGTGGCCGGGACGACAGCAGCCCTCACAGCCGGGTGATGATCAACGCGATGTCGTCGCGGGCGCCGCCGGTGAGGCCGAGGTGGGCGAGCAGGGCGTCGGCCAGCCGCTCCGGGCTCAGGGCCCGGAAACTGCTGAGGGCCTCCGTCAGCCGGGCGAGTCCGGCGTCGATGTCCTCGTCACGGCGTTCGATCAGCCCGTCCGTGTACAGCACGAGGGTGTCCCCGGGCGTGTACGCCACCCCGGCCTGCGGGCGGGGAACGTGCTGCGGCCGGGCGCCCAGCGGCGGGTCGGTGGCCTGGTCCAGCAGCTCATGGCTGCCGTCCGCGTGCACCAGGACCGGGGGCGGATGGCCCGCGTTGCTGTAGATGATCAGGCGGCTGCGGGGGTCGACCAGCGCCTTGACGGCGGTGGTGTTCAACGCTCCCTCGACCGACCGGGCGTACAGCCCCAGCACCTCCAGCGCCTGGGCGGGCCGCTCCAGCGCACGGATCGCCGCACTCAGGGCACTGCGGAGCATGCCCATGGCCGCGGCGGCCTCCAGGCCGTGGCCGACGACATCACCGACCGCCACCGCGAAGCGGCCGTCGGGCAGGTCGACCATGTCGTACCAGTCGCCGCACACGTTCAGCGAGCCGGCGGCGGGCAGATAGCGCACCGCCACATCCCGGTGCCGGGCCAGATCGGGTGACTGCAGCATGGCCTCCTGAAGGGTCACCGCCACCTGCCGCTCACGGGTGTGGGCCAGGCGCAGCTCCTCGTTCAGCCGCTGGAGCTCGCGCGCCCTGGCGTACAGCTCGGCCTCCAGGGCTTCGCGCTCGGTGAGCTGCCCGGTCGGCTGCTCATCGCGTCCGGCACGGGCCTGGACGAACGCGGTCACGTCCTCGACCCGGTGGATGATCCACGCCACGGACCCGTCCGGCCCCACGATCGGCGTATTGACCGGGGACCACCAGCGCTCCTCGAACGCCCCGGGCCTGCCCATGACGGGGATGTCGTACTTCTGCAGAGCCATCGTGTCGGGCTCGTGCGAGGCCAGGACCCGGTGCAGCGAGGCGTTCAGATTCCGTACCCCGTCGGCCTCGGGATCGGCGGGGTTGTCCGGGAAGGCATCGAAGATATGCCGTCCGATCAGGTCGTTCCTGGTCCGCCTGGTCGCCTCCAGGTAGGCCTGATTGACCTCCACGATCACCAGGTCCGGCCCCAGCACCAGGTAAGGGCTCGGGGTGGCGGCGAACAGCGCCGCGTAGTCGATCCCTGACATCGCCGTCGCCTCCCTGCCCTTCTCAGCGCGCCGTCGACCCCGCCTCCTCACGCTACGGTCCGCCCGCCGCACCCGCCCGCCCACGCCGTCGGCTCCACCCCGCCTCCACCATTCGGCGGCACCGACGCCTCCTGACCGGCTCCCTCCTGTCGCGCACGGCGCCCTTTGCGAGTGGAGTGAGAGAGACACAAGCGCAGCCCGTGGAGGCGTCCGGCCGTGGGGACACGGCACTCAGCACACGCCCGACGCCCCACTCGATCAAGGAGTGGCACCATGCCGGCAGGTTCGGACCGGAAGCGTGAGCGGCAGTACGAGCACATCAAGCAGAACGCGCTGGACCACGGAGTCTCGGAGCGGCGCGCCAAGGAGATCGCCGCCCGCACGGTGAACAAGGAGCGCGCCCGCGCCGGCGAGGCGCAGTCCGCCGGCAACGCCTCCCTCCGCGACCCCCGATCCGCCCCCCAGCGCGGCGGCGCACACTCCCACAGCGGCCCCCAGGGCCCGACCAAGGACCAGCTCTATGAGGAGGCCCGGAGGAAGAACATCGACGGCCGCTCCCACATGACCAAGGACGAGCTGCGCAGGGCGCTCGGGCGATGAGGCCCGCCCCGTACGTGCGCACCGACTGACGCAGGTGCCCAGGGACGCACTCTCCGGTACCGGATGACTCAGAGATCAGGTCGCGGCCAGCAGGAAGTCCTCGCCGCTTGACGGGCGGAGGCCGTCGGTGCGGCCGGCGAAGTAGCGCCCGGCGAGCGAGGCCCCCGAGACGTGCCGGGCGTCCTTGAAACCGGCTTCGCGGGCCAGCGTCAGCATGTCCTGCGGGGTGTAGAAGCTGATGAACGGTGTCGCGGAGGCTCGCGCGCCTTCCGTGCTTGCCCGGAGGCCGGGCCGGTCGGCCGCGTCGACGAGTTCGGCCGGCAGCAGGAAGGTCATGGCGAGGGTGGAGCCGGGGGCGAGCGCCGCGACCTGGCGCAGGGTGGCCACGGTGGCCTCTTCGGTGAGGTACATGGTGACGCCCGTGGAGACGACGACGGCCGGGCGGCCGGGATCGAAGCCGGCGGCCGCCAGCTGATCCGGCCAGGACGCACCGACCTCGAAGTCGACCGGCACGAGGTGCAGCCATTCCGGGATGCCGTAACCGAGTTCGACCAGACGGCGGCGCTTCCAGGCCTGGGGGCCGGGCCGGTCGACCTCGAAGATCTGCAGGCGGGCGGCGATCTCCGGCTTGCGCTGGGCGAAGGTGTCCAGGCCGGCCCCCAGGATGACGTACTGGGTGACGCCGCGGTCGGCCTGCTCGGTGATCAGGTCCTCGATGAAGCGCGCACGCGCCACCATGGCGGCCCGGAACGCGCTGGTGGCGTGCGGGTCCATGTCCGGGCGATCGCGCCAGTCCGCGCCGGGAGCCGCGATCCGCAGGCCGATCTCGTCCTCGACCACATGCGGCGGTGGGTCGGTCCGGACATGCATCGCCCGCCAGAGGGCGGTCCGTACCGCGGTGCTGTCCGGTGCCTCGCTCTGCTCATCTGCCATGGTGTTCCCCCTCGTTGTGGTCGTTCCTCGGCGTTGCGGTCAGTCCTTGGCGGGAGCCTGGAGGCTCCACAGGCGCCCGTCGGGGTCCCGGACGGTCATCTCCTTGGTCCCGTAGTGGGTGTCCTCGAAGGCCGTGACCACCTCGACGGCAGGATCGGGACGGAACGCCTCCGCATCCGGCACCTTCAGTACGACGCGCGTCTGGGGTTCCTGGTCCTCGGGGACCTCGGCGATGAACACGGACGGGCCGTCGCCGTTGCGAAGCCGGCCGGAGTTGTGGTCCGTCGCGAAGTCCAGCTCGTAGCCCAGTGACTGGAAGAACTTCGCCGCCTTCCCCCAGTTGTGGGTCGTCAGGAACAGGGCCTCGATTCCCTCGGTCGCCATGTCAGCTCTCCTCTTCGGCCGGTCGCTGCTTGCTGGGTTCATGGGCATCGTCGAGGTAGGCCCGCAGTGCCTCGGCGACCAGCGCCGACAGCGACATGCCCGACTCGATGGCGCGGTACTTGACCTGCTTGATCAGTCCGATCGGCAGGTACACGTTGAACTGTTTGACTTCTTCATCACCCACGGACGGATGCTAGCACGCTAGTAAGCTAGCAATGCGAGTGTCGCGCTCCCGCTCGTGCTCCCGCTTGCGCGGGCCGAAAATGCATATCGCTCTCGCCGGGCGTGACCTACAGTGCCGTCCGAGCCGACCCGTTGAGGGTGCGGTGACTCCGGTGGTTCCGGCGGGAGACATCCCTGCCCGCCGGGGTGCTGGATTCCGTCCGGCAGGTGCTGTGGACCGAGGAGGGTGCGGGTGGCGGTGAAGTTCCGAACCCAGCCGCCCGCCCGGAAGGTCCGGGAGCCCGGGCGGCGGTTCCAGAAGGAACGAGATGTCCCGTACGGACAAGACGAAACCCCTGTGGGTGCGCCACGCGGAGCACCGCCCCCGGCCGGTCCACGATCACCGCTACGGTGCCTGCGATCTGCCGCCGCGCCCGACGCAGGAGAAGACGGACACCCGCTGCCGGTGGGAAGACCCCGGCGTGCTGCTGTTCGGCGGCACCTGCTGTGCGGGGTGCCATGCGCGCGCCTGCGTCAGGGAACGTCAGCAGATGGTCAAGGAAGAGAACCGCAAGGAGCGCTACGCGGGCCGGCGGGCGGCACGCCGCTTCGCCACCGGCGAGGACAGCGACTGAGTCCGGTCTTCATGTGGTCCGTGATCTGAACTGACGCTGAGTCATGTCCCCCGTCCTGGGCGGGGGACATGAGCGTGCCCGCGGGGTGGGGTGGTCAGGAACCCAGGAGCGGCAGGATTCGGCCCGGGGGCGTAGCGCGGCGAGGACGGCTGCTCGGCGGCGCGCACCTGGTCGAAGGCCAGCTGATCGTGGTGTGACGCGGTGTTGCGCAGCACCTCGTCGAAGAGCTCCTCGGTCGGGGCGCCGGATGCGGTACGGACCTCCACCAGGCCGCCGAACACCCGCTCCTTCGCCTTCGTACGGCAGCCATGCCGCGCCCCCGCCGGCGGCACGCGCACGTCAGCGTGTCGTGAGCACCATCCGGAAGCGGGCGGCGCCCGCCAGCATCCGCCGGTAGGCCTCGTCGGCCTGGTCCAGCGGCACGATCTCGACCATCGGCCGAATCCCGTGCAGGGCACTGAACACCAAGGTGTCCCGCACATCCTGCGCGGTCCCGGACGGGTGACCGCGGACGACCCTGCCGCTCAGGATCAGCTGGGTGGGGTTGAAACCCAGCGGTTCGGCGTCGACACCGACCACCACCAGCTCACCGCGCGGGGCGAGCCCGTCCACGGTCGCCGTGATGGCCTCGGAGTTGGCGGCGGTGGCGAGGATCGCCCTGGCGCCGCCCAGGGCACGCAGCGCCTCCGCGACGGGCGTGCCCGCCGTGCTGTCGATGTAGTGGTGCGCACCGAGCTGCCGGGCGAAGTCGGCCTTGTCGGCTCCGCGCGCGATGGCCACGGTCTCGAAGCCCATCGCGGCCGCGTACTGCACCCCCAGGTGACCGAGTCCGCCGACGCCGAGCACGGCGACCAGGTCCCCCGGCCGTGCGGAGCTGCGCCGCAGCCCGTTGTACGTGGTCACCCCCGCGCAGGCCATGGGGCCCGCATCCGTCGCCGCCAGCCCGTTGGGAATCCGGGCCAGCGCGTCAGCCGGCGCGATCATGCTTTCGGCGAAGCCCCCATCGTACGACCAGCCGGGGACCTTCAGGCTCTCGCAGACGATGAAGTCGCCCCGCCGGCAGGGCGTGCAGTGGTGGCAACTCCCCCCGAACCAGCCCACCACGACCCGGTCACCCACCTGCCAGCCGCTGTACGTCCCCTCGCCGACCGCCTCGATACGTCCCGCGATCTCGTGCCCGGCGACCACCGGAAACCGCACGCCCGGAAACAGCGCGCCGATGAAGGCGGCATCGCTGTGGCAGACCCCGCAGGCCTCCACGGCCACCCGGACATGGCCGGGCCCCGGCTGCACCACCTCACGCTCGACGATCTCCAGGGGCCCGTCGGCGGTGGTGACCTGCGCGGCTCGATACGTGCTCATGGGGGTTCTCTCCGGGTAGACGGCTCCCGGCCAGCAGACCAGCTCGGCCACGATCACGCGCGGCGAGGGCGGACCGGCCGGTGTGGTGCGGCGGAGACGGCTGCGCCGTTCGGGTGGGGTGGCGGCCGTGGAGCTGTCTGACGTGCGGCGGCCGACCGCTCAGCCCGGGCCGGCTCAGCGCCGGCGCAGTGCCCACTTCTGCACGGACTCCAACGGACCCGCGGAGAACCGGCGCAGCCAGAGCGTGGAGCCCACCATGAGGACAGCGCACACTCCGGCCCACAGCCCCATCACCCACCAGGGGCGGCCCGTGTCCCCCCAGCGGGCGGTCAGGCCGAGTCCGATGCCGTAGCAGAGCAGCATGCACATCAGGTTCTGCAGCACGTACGCGGAGAGAGCCGTCCGGCCGACAGAGGTGAGGCCGGTGGTCAACGGGCCCGGGCGGCGTATCCGGCTCACCACCGCGCCGATCAGACCGATGTACCCGACGGCCACCAGCGGAGCGGCACAGTACCGCTCCAGCAGGATGAGGTCCCCTCCGCCCACGGCGCTCACAGCGGAGAGCGGTGCCCCCAGGCCCAGGCCCCAGCCGAGCATCCGCACCCGGATGCGCCGGCCCGTCGCGTCCATCGCGAACGCGCCCGCCCGGAACAGCCGCACCCCGAGCAGAAACAGGAAGACCATGAGCGCGAAGGCCAGCACCGGCTCCAGGCGCAGCACGATGGCGGTCTCCAGCCGGAACGCGATCTGGTCGAGGTAGCTTCCCTCCGCGTACAGGTCGACGACCCGCTGGGACACGCCGCCTCCGCTGCCGCCGCCGGTGTTCTCTCCGGTCCGGATCAGCAGCGCGGTGAGCGCGCACATCATGGTCAGGTGCAGCCCGGCCGCCCACCACATGACGCGCCGTTGTGTGCGTATCGATCGGGCCAGCAGCCAGGCCACGAGGAGTGCGGTGACCGCGTAGCCCATCAGGACGTCCCAGGCGAAGACGAGGACGAAGTGCACGGTGCCCTCGGCGAACAGGAACAACGCCCGCCACCGGTAGCGGCCCGGCCAGGGCTCTCCGCGCCGGGCGGCGGAGTCGAACTGGATGGCCAGGCCGACCCCGAACAGGATCGTGAGCATGGAGAACGACTTGCCGTTCGCCACGAGCTGGAACAGGCTCTCGGCCGCCGCCGGTACGGACCCGTATCCGGCGTGCCCGGAGCCGTTCTGCAGGAACCCCCATTCGGCGCCGGGACTGGTGAAGACCCAGACGTTGGTCATGAGCGTGCCGAGGATCGCGGTGCCGCGCAGTACGTCGAGCAGGGGGAGCCGGCCACCCCCGGTATCGGATGAATGGGCTGGTGAGCGCAGTGCCAGAGTCATGCCTTCATCATTGATGCGCTCCGGCCGGCATTCCTCGTAAGCGCAGACGAACTGTCGTACATCGAAAGATGCACCCGCCGGGAAGAGGGCTTCCCTCTGTGGTCGGACGGAGGGACGCCTTGGTGCTTCGTTCACCCCGACATCATTTCCCTGCCCGAACTCCGGTTCCCGGCGGCAAACTTGGCAGGGTGCAGAAGGCGGGCAGCTTACGGGCGCGGCTCTGAGGCGAGCGGATACCGGTGCACGGGCGGCAGTTCCGGTAGCAGGCCGGGCCAGACGACGTCGAGGACGTGGGCGCTGGGGGTGAACAGGTCGGCGGTCAGGGTTGGGAGGTCGGCGAGGGCGTGCCACTCCCAGCGGTGGATGAGGTGCGGCTCGCGCACTTCCGGGGTGCCTCGGAAGTCGACGACGCGGACGGCGGCGGTCACCCGCGGCATGCCGTGCACGGAGTCCATCAGGAGCGCCAGCAGCCGGGCAGCGGATGCCTCGGCCCGCAGGCCGGTCTCCTCGGCGAGTTCGCGCACGGCGGCTTCGGCGAAGGACTCGTCAGCGTCGTTCTTGCCGCCGGGCAGCTCCCATGTCCCCTTCAGCGACCGGCCCAGCAGCACATGGCCCGCCGCGTCGGTCACCACGAGGCCCGCACCGGTCAGCGCATGCGGGGACGGGCGTCCCTTGCCGCGATAGGCCACCGGTCCCGAGGCGGGATCGCGCAGCACGAGGCACGCCAGCCCGTCGGTGTCGTGGCGTTCGACCGTGTGCCAGTCGGCGGACAGCAGGGTGATCTCGTGTTCGTCGAGTGCGGTCCGGCGGCGGTCGGCAGGCACCGCGGCCGCGAGCGGGGTGATCACCACGATCGCGCCGCCGGGACGCAGTCGTTCGCGCAGCCGGTGCATGACCCGGGTGCGGTCTCCGATGAACGCGTAGCTCAGCCGGAGGGCGATCAGGTCGTACGAGGTGTGCAGGTCGTCGAGCGAGTCGCGTTCGATGTCGCACCGCAGGTAGCGCACGGTGCCGGAGACCGGCGGTGTCCGCTCGGCGATGTCCAGGGCCGTGACCGCGAGGTCGACGGCGTCGACGGTGTAGCCGGCAGCCGCGAGATGGCGGGCGAGTTCGCCCAGTCCGCAGCCCACGTCCAGGGCGCGGCCGCCGGGCGGTGCGGGGACGTGTGCACGGAGCAGGGTGTGTTCGGCGTCGCCGAGCGGGCGGAAGGAACGGCCCGCTCCGTAGTGGGCGTCCCATGCGTCCTGCGTGACGTGTCCCATCGCGCACTGCCTTTCCGCGTAGTGGGGGAGTGGAGCCGACCGGACGTGCCGGCCGCGTGCCAAGGATCGTGCCAGGGATTGTGTCCTCTCGTTCCGTGGCGGCGCCGCACCGTCCGGCCAAGTGAGGTGCGGGTGGCGGTGTTTGGCGCCGCTGGGGGAGGGATCGGTGCAGGTGGGGGCGGGGCGGGGGCCGGTGTCAGTGCCCGCCCCTACAGTGTCCGCATGATGGCTGAGACACCGCCGGAGAACTCCCCGCAGCGCCTGCTGCAGACCTGGCTCGACGACCTGCCGTATCAGCTGCTGCTCCTGGAGAAGGCGCTCCTGCCCGAGGGGTTCCCCGTCGACTACCGCCCCGAGTCGCTGGACGCGCTGGAGGCCCGGCTGCTGGAGCACGACGACTCCGTGCAAGAGGACGGGGACCGGGCGGAGTTCGTGGCGAGCGCGACGGCGTACCTCGGCGAAGTCCTGCTCGGCGTGGCGGGCGGTGCCTGGGGCTGGCACACCCGGCCGGTCGGTGATCTCCCCGGACAGCCCGTGGTCTGCCCGGACCCGGACCTGCATCTCTCGCCCGTGGCACCGATGTTGCTGATCTCGTACGCCCTCCGGGTGCGCACGGGGACCGCGTTCGCCGGGGAGCTGGAGCGGCTGCGGCAGGCCGTGACGGCGCGGCAGCGGGCGATACCGGGGTGGGCGCCGGTCAAGGAGCACACCCCGCATGTGGACCCCGGCGAGCCACTGCCGGAGCATCCGGTGCTGACGGCTTGGCTGGCCGAGCGGAGCGAGGCACTCGCGGACTGGGCCAAGGAGGCGTTCGACGGGGCGTGGCGATCGAATTTCCATCCCCGCACGCTGGGCTGGCTGGAAGCCGTCATACGACAGCGGTTCGCCACGGTTGCGGAGTTCGACGCCGCGCGGGACGAGCCGTTCGTCCAGGGCGCGTGCTGGTACCTGGGCGAGGTGATCCGGCGCAACAAGGGGGCGGTGTGGCAGTACGTCCCCTACGATCCCGACGCCGAGCCGTGGGCGCTGGGTTCGCGGGAGAACGTGTGGACCGAGGTGCCGTTCGTGGACCAGCCGGACAAGCGGGTCGGAGGCGCGGCGATTCCGCTGGGGTGCCTGCGCGAGCTGCTCCCCGAGGCGCAGGCGGGGCCGGGGACGGAGGCGGACGTCGGGCCGCAGGAACGGCGGGCCGCGTTGCGGGACGAGCTGCTCCCGTTCAGGGCGTCCTCGTACGCACACGTGGGAGCGCTCCTGACGCGGATGGGCATGGTGACCCGGGAGAAGGCCGGCAGCGTTCTCACGAGGTACGCCGAGTTCGCCCACGAGGAGCTGCCGCCCCACGAAGTGCCCGATGCGCTCGAAGCGTTCGGCGTGGCGGTCTCGGCCCACGCGGATGATGTCGACGACCTGGAGGAAAGCTACACGCACCTCCTGGAGGAGGCCGCGGCACTCACCGACGGCGCGGTCACGTTCACCGGTGTCAGGCTTTACGGCGGCGAGTACGGCGACCACCTGGAGTTCGCCCGCAACGGCGTCCTGGTGACCGAGGAGACCGAGCACCAGTCGCACGACTACCTCGATCATCTGGCCGTCATGCACCTCATGGGCCATGCCGATCCCGACCCCGGCGAGAATCCGCGCCGCTTCTACTTCGTCGATTTCGTGCGCCTCAGGAACGGCGGCTACGAGAGCTACTACGTCTTCGCCACACCAGAACAGGCCTCCGTACTGGAGAAGGAACTCGGCCTGGATCTCCACTGAGCGGGACCCTGTGAGCCCGCCGTCGGCGTAGGACGGCCGCCTCCGGGCTGGCACCATGAACGCCCATGAAGGATCACACCGCACCGACAACCGCACCGACAACAGCACCGTCAGCAGCACCGACAGACGAAGCTCTGCGCCTCGTCACCAGTCGCTACCCGCACGCCCTGGGCGCGATCCTCGGTGGCTCGGCCGCCCGCGGCCGCGCGACGCCGACCAGCGATCTCGATGTGGCCGTGCTGCTTCCGGATGAGGACACCAGCCGACGCGAGGTGATCCGCCACGACGGCCGCCTGGCCGAGATGTTCCTGCACACCCTCGCGGACCTCACGAAATTCTTCGCATGGGACAGAGCCCGCCGCCGGGGCACCGTCCTCTTCGTCTACGACCAGGGCGTACCGCTGCTGGACCCGCACGGCCATGTGGCCCGAGCCCGCGCACAGGCCCGAGCGGTCCTCGCGTCCGCACCGCCCCCGCTCACCCCGGCCGAGTGGGAACGCGGCCGCTACCTCCTCACCTGCTTCATGGACGATCTGACCGACACCCCGCCCGCCGACCGTCACGAACAACTCGCCCTCGCCGACTCCACCCTCCGCGAGGCCGCGCATCTGCTGACCGCTCACCACAACGCCTGGACGGGCATCGGCAAATGGCTGCCGCGCCGACTGCTCAGCGCCGATCCGGAACGAGGCAGGGCCCTGCTGGACGGCCATCAGACCGTGGCCGAACACGGTGACCCCGCCCCACTGGCCGCCGCGGCCGAGAGCCTGCTCGACCTGCTCGGCGGTCCACTGCGCGAGGGATACACCCAGCACTGGGACGTGTGACCGGCTCGAAGGCGACAGCCCCGCGCGGGCCCCACCTGCGCTTGCGTGCTGCCGCACTTTCGAACCTTTTCGAATCCCGTGTCACCACTGTGCAACAAGTGCTTGAATCGACCCTGACGCCGGGCAGAGCCCGGGGGATGAGGGGCCTTCCGTGACCGGGAAGACTCCTCGCCCAAGTCGGCAACACCGTTGATTCAAGGGGGAGAAGAGAGATGAAGCGCAACTTCGTGCGGACGGTGGCCGCGGGAGCACTGAGCACGGTGACACTGGTCGGGATCGGCGCGGCCACCGCGGACGCCACCACCTCAGCCACTCCGACGGCGACGACCACGACGGCAGACGACTCCGCCTCCACCGAGGTGGGCCTCGCTGCAGCCAAGTTCTACTTCTTCAAGGACGACGACCGGCACGGCGGATACGCCTATGTCACGGGCTCCGACCGCGACCTGCGGAACAACCGCTGGCTCAGCGGACCGCACAAGGGCCGCACGATCGACAACGGCACCAGCTCGGTCAACAACACCACGTCCCATTTCGTGGTGCTCAGTGACCACCCCGGCAGCTGCGTCGGGCCGCACTACTACTCCAACGCACACAGCTCCGACAACGACCTGTCGAACAACGGCTTCGACAACAAGGCCAGTTGTGTGACGTTCCGGTAGCAGGAGCAGTGCGGTGGGGCGCCCGGCAGCGGTCCGCCCACCGCCCCACCGCCTCACCGCTCCACCGCCCCACCGCGCCGCCGTGCGCAGGAGAGGCCACCATGCCCTTCCGTCATATCGCCGCCGTCCTGGCACTGCTGGCGCTGGTCACCGGCTGTTCGTCCGGGGTGATGCCGTCCCCGCCGCGCCACAGCGCGCGGCCACTCGCCGTACCGCCCCCTTCGGAGGACGTACGCCGCCTGGTCCTGCCCTTCGACGCCTACGCGCTCTCCGGCCCCGATGTCCACACCATCGAAGCGGCCGAAGACGTCCTGATCCGCGACTGCATGCGTGACCGGGGAAGAGGATGGACCGCGCTTCCGCGGCCGAGCGCCGTCGACCCCGACCCGCCGCAGCGACGCCGCTACGGGGTCATCGAACCGGATGTCGCCCGCCGGTTCGGCTACCACCTGCCGCCGCCCGCGCCGGAAACGGCTCGACGGGAGGAGATCTGGCGGGCCCGGGAGAAGATGCCACGTGCCGCGCAGCTCGCCGCCTATGGAAAGGACGGCGTGAGCGGGTGCTGGAAGAAGGCCCACGGCCAGCTGCTGCGAGGTGTTCCGAAGGTCAGTACGGCGCTGTTCAACCGGCGCATCCGTGAGGAGTTCACGGCCTCCCGGAAGGACCGTGCGGTCAGCGCCGCCGTCCGTTCCTGGAGTGCCTGCATGAAGCGGAACGGATACCGCGCCGCGGACCCGCTCGCCGCTGCCGGCGACGACCGCTGGGCGAAATCCCCCCGGCCGTCCCGCCATGAGATCGCCACGGCACAGGCCGACGTACGGTGCAAACAGCAGACCCGCCTCGTGACGGTCTGGGACAAGGCGGAGGCCCGGCTGCAACACGGTGTGGTGCGCCGCCACGCCGCGGAGTTCCGGAAGCTCGCCGCCCAGAAATCCGACTGGCTCAAAGCCGCCCGCCGGGTCATCCGCGACGCCGCCACCTGAGCGGAGTCGCCGCCCCGGAACGGCCCGGTCCGCCACACCCTGCCGTCGGCGCGGCATGCGGCGCGCATCTCTTCCCCTGCCCGCCGACGATCGAACGCGATGCGGGGCCGGTTCACCCGTCCGGCCCTTCCGCGATGGCCCGGCAGAGTGCCCCGGTGTTCCATGAGCAACGGATGGAACCGCACCCACGGCGCTGGCGGCGGCTTGTTCCCTGCCGTCCAGCCCGCCCCCACCAGTATCAGGGAGAGGCCCATGTACGAGATGCGCGCCGGCCCCTCGACGACCGGCAGCTCAGGACAGGTGTGGCACGTCATGGCCAAGCACGACGCTCGTTCCACCCTGTGCGGCCGCAAGCTGGCCACCCATGGCCCCCGGCCGTCGGACCAGGAGGACGACCCCACGGCACGCTATTGCTCGCCGTGCATGACTGCTTTCCGCGACCTTCTGGACGTCAACGCCGCCCCGGCTCCTGAACACAAGCCGGCCTGACCGTCCCGGCCGAGCCCGGGGAGACACGGTGCTGTCTCCCCGGGCTCGGCTTGCGCACGGCGGGCACCTGTGCCGGGCCCGGGGAGACTAAGACCCCGATCCGCGTGCGGTTGGAGTCGTCTACCCTGCAGCGGACGGTGCGCCGGCCGGAGAGGTCGGCCTGCTGGGGTGGTAACCGTCGGCATCCGGATAGACGTCCCGGTAAATGGCACGGGAGACGGTCTCTATCGTCTCGATGCCGTAGTCCCACCCCTCCTCCGCAGGGCGTCCTTCGGGAACCCGGTTGTTCTCCGTGAGGACCACCAGCCCGGAGCCATAGCCGTTCTCCGTGAGAACCGCCATGCTGTTCACCTTCCAGTCACCCCTGTCGAAGGAGTCGACGTCAGGGTTCTGGCTGCGCTGCAACCAGCCGTTCTTGACATGGACCACGGAGTCGAGCGGAGCGCCCGCCGTGGCCCCCCACCGCTGGACGCTCTGCACCTGATTCATGAGGTCAAGCGCGTAAGAACGAGCCTTTCCGCCGAGGACCGAGTCGTCGTTACCCGTGAAGAGGCGCAGGAGTTTGGCCTGGTCGGCCGCGGTGACCTGGGTGAGGCCCCAGACGCCCTCCTTGTCGAGGACGGTGTGGTCCATCCCGGCCTTGTCGAGGAATTCCTGGACCTTGACCGGGTCCGGCTTCGCGGGATCGCGCAGATCGGACAACTGCTTCCACAGTGTGGTGGCGGAGGAGTTGTCCGAGTCAATGATCATCTTGCGTGCGAGGGTGTCCTCTGCATCGGTAAGGGTGCCGTTCCCCTGGTAGAGCAGGGCCCCGAGAATGATGGTCTTGGCCACGCTGGCGGAGTCGTACTTCTTGGCGGCGTCGGAGGTGCAACTGGTGCCGGTGGGCCGGTCGAAGAAGGAGAGCGAGGCCATGCTCTTCCGGCCTTCCAGCGCCGTGGCGATATCGTCCTCCAGCTTCGTGGCCAGCCTCTGGTCAGACGAGGTGCACTGAACCGTTGACGTGGTCTTCTCGGCGGCACGCTGCGGCGCCGCGACGGATGGTGTGGCGGCTGCGAGGGGCCCCGCAACCGCTCCCACTCCGATGGCCGCCGCGGTGACGGCCGAAGCCCATGTCATATGTGTTCACAGTCCTTTCGGGGGCTGAGCAATTGGTTTGTGGGGAGCGGGAGTTGTGACTGTTATGTGGGTGGTGAAGGGGAGGGGGTGTGCGGGGCGGCATCAAAGAGCTGAGTACACGTCGATAGGAAGCCGGTGGCGCTTGAGGTCCTCTACGAGGCGTTCCCTGCTCCTTGCGGGCGAGCCGTCTGTCACCAACGGCAGGGGCCACACCGTTCGGCCCGGTCAGCCGCGTCCGGTGAACTTCTGTCCGACGCCGAGTTGGCGCAGTTCGGCGAGGACTTCGGGGTCCTGGGCGTCGAGCCAGTCGCACAGCTGCCGGAAGGAGACCAGCCGGACGTCCTTGTGCTTGTCGTCGGCGATGTGCTTGATCGCCTCCTCGACGGCGTCCATGTAGATGCCGCCGTTCCACTGCTCGAAGTGGTTGCCGACGAAGAACGGCGCCCGGTT
>NZ_JBICVV010000038.1:0-45392 GCF_043199295.1 Streptomyces sp. NPDC048612 | reverse complement strand
CAGTCCGGAAACCCTGCCCCGGAGGCCCGTCACCGCACCCGACACCCACCCGCCCGCCGCAGGCGCAACGGCGGAGCCACCCGCAAACACCACCCCAGCCCACGCCCCGCGCAGCGGACCCGAAACAGCGCGAGGTCCCACGGCGGGAAAGCCGACAACGTGGGCCGAAAGCAAAGCGCAGCCGAAACGGCTACTTGAGGCAAAGGCAGAACGGATGCCCCGCCGGGTCCAGGTACACCCGGAAGTCGCGGAGTCCCTCGTCCCGTTGGACGAGTTCCGCGCCGAGGGCGAGGACCTTCCGCTCGGCCTCGTCGATGTCCGCGCGGGAGACGTCGAAGTCGAGATGCAGCTGCTGCGGCACGTCCTGGCCGGGCCACTGCGGTGGGCGGTAGCCGGTGACCGCCTGGAAGGCCAGCGTGCGGCCGGTGGGGCCGGCGATCTCGATCCACTCGTCGTCGCCTCCGGTGACCTGCCAGTCGAGCATCTCGGCGTAGAAGTTGGCGAGCGCCCGGGGGTCGGGGCAGTCCAGTGCGACGACACCGAGCTTGATCAGGCCCATGGCGTTACCTCCTGATGGCTTCAACCAGTAACCTCGTTACCGCATGATGGCGGGATGTCGGTAACGTGGCAAGGGTGACTTCCCGAACGGCGCCGGAATCCCTGCGCGCGGTGCAGGATCTGGTCAACACCCTCGATGTCGAGACCGGCGAGGACGCGCTGACCGCCGACGGCGGTCCCGGCGCTTTTCTGCGTGCGCAGGGTGTGGCGGAACCCGCCCCGGGGCGGGGGGAGCCGGCGGTGCTCGGGGAGCTGCGGGAGGCGCTCCGGGAGGTCTGTCTGGCGCACACCGCCGGGACCGCCGTACCCGCGGAAGCGGCCGGGACGCTGGACCGGCTGCTGGCGGCCGCGCCGCTCGTCCTGGCCATGGCGCCCGACGGCGGCGCCGCACTGCGCCCGGCTCCGGGGCTCGGCGCCGTCGCGCAGTTCACCGCCCGGATCGCCGCGGGGATCGCGGCCGCGGTCGCCGACGGGACGTGGGTCCGGCTCAAGGCGTGCGAGGCGCACGACTGCCGCTGGGTCTTCTACGACAGGAGCCCGGCCGGCCGCAGCCGCTGGTGCACCATGGCGGTCTGCGGCAGCCGGGCGAAGATGCGGACCTACCGCGCCAGGCGCGGCAGGTCCGAGTCCGGGTAGCGGGCTACGCCTGGGGGCGGCCCAGTGCGCGGTAGGTCCAGCCGGCCTTGCGCCACAGCGCCGGGTCCAGGGCGTTGCGGCCGTCCAGGATGCGGCGCTCGGCGACCACCTCACCCAGGGCGGCCGGGTCCAGCTCACGGAACTCGCGCCACTCCGTCAGATGCAGCACCGCATCCGCGCCGCGCACCGCCTCCAGCGCACTGTCCGCGTAGGCCAGCGTCGGGAAGAGCCGCCGGGCGTTCTCCATGCCCTTGGGGTCGTAGACCGTGACCTGGCCGCCCTGCAGGTGGATCTGGCCGGCGACGTTGAGCGCGGGGGAGTCGCGGACGTCGTCCGAGTCCGGCTTGAAGGTCGCACCCAGGACGGCGACGCGCTTGCCGAGGAAGCCGCCGCCGACCGCGTCGCGGGCCAGCTCGACCATGTGGCCGCGGCGCCGCATGTTGATCGAGTCGATCTCGCGGAGGAAGGTCAGGGCCTGGTCGGCGCCGAGTTCGCCGGCGCGCGCCATGAAGGCCCGCAGGTCCTTGGGCAGGCAGCCGCCGCCGAAGCCGATGCCGGCCCGCAGGAACTTCTTGCCGATCCGGTCGTCGTGCCCGATGGCCTCGGCCAGCTTCACCACATCGCCGTCGGCGGCCTCGCAGACCTCCGCCATCGCGTTGATGAAGGAGATCTTGGTCGCGAGGAAGGAGTTGGCGGAGGTCTTCACCAGCTCGGACGTCGGGTAGTCCATGACGATGAACGGCGAGCCCTCGGCGATCGGGCCGGCGTACACCTCGCGCAGCAGCTCCTCGGCCCGTGCGCTCGCCACGCCGGCGACGATCCGGTCCGGGTGCAGGGTGTCCTTGACGGCGAAGCCCTCGCGCAGGAACTCCGGGTTCCAGGCCAGCTCGGCGGCCTCACCCGCGGGGGCGGCCGCGGCCAGCCGCTCGGCGAGCCGGGCCGCGCTGCCCACCGGCACCGTCGACTTGCCGACCACCAGCGTGGGCCGGGTCAGATGCGGCGCCAGCGCGTCGAAGGCGCTGTCCACGTAGCTCATGTCGCAGGCGTACTCGCCGTGCTTCTGCGGGGTGTTCACGCAGACGAAGTGGACGTCGCCGAAGGCCCCGGCCTCCTCGTAGGAGGTGGTGAAGCGCAGCCGGCCGCTCGACCCCTCGATGCCGGCGACATGGCGGCGCAGCAGGTCCTCCAGACCGGGCTCGTACATCGGGACCTCGCCCCGCTGCAGCATCTCGATCTTCTCGGGGACCACATCGAGCCCCAGCACCTCGAAGCCCAGCTCGGCCATGGCCGCGGCGTGGGTGGCGCCGAGGTAGCCGGTGCCGATCACGGTGATCTTGAGGGGCATGGACGCTCCAAACAGGCGGTGCGGCGCGAAGTGCCGGCTTGAGGGGCGGGGGGTGACGGGTGGGCATGGAGAAAACGGCGCTGGCCGAGCATAGTCGGGAGGGGAATGACCGCCCCAGCTGTGCGGGCGGTGCCGGTGTAACTGTCGGCAACCTCACGTATCCGCAGCCGGGATCGGCGCCTAGAATCCGGAGAGGTAACGGGGTTACTTAACGGTAGTTAGCACACTGGTAGTCAGCTCACAGGGGAGTGAGAAACCTTGGCGGGAACCGCTGATTTCGATCTGTACCGGCCGTCCGAGGAGCACGACATGCTCCGCGAGTCGGTGCGCTCGCTCGCCGAGGCGAAGATCGCGCCGTTCGCCGCCGCGGTGGACGAGGAGGCCCGCTTCCCGCAGGAGGCGCTCGACGCGCTGGTCGCCAACGACCTGCACGCCGTCCACGTACCGGAGGCCTACGGCGGGGCCGGTGCGGACGCGCTGGCGACCGTCATCGTGATCGAGGAGGTCGCCCGCGTCTGTGCGTCGTCCTCCCTCATCCCGGCAGTCAACAAGCTCGGCTCGCTGCCGGTGATCCTCTCCGGCTCCGAGGAGCTGAAGGCGAAGTACCTGGGCCCGCTGGCCAAGGGCGACGCGATGTTCTCGTACTGCCTGAGCGAGCCGGACGCCGGTTCGGACGCGGCGGGCATGAAGACCAAGGCCGTCCGCGACGGCGACCACTACGTCCTCAACGGCGTCAAGCGCTGGATCACCAACGCCGGCGTCAGCGAGTACTACACGGTGATGGCCGTCACCGACCCCGAGAAGCGCTCCAAGGGCATCTCGGCGTTCGTCGTCGAGAAGGGCGACGAGGGCGTCTCCTTCGGCGCCCCGGAGAAGAAGCTCGGCATCAAGGGCTCCCCGACCCGCGAGGTCTACCTCGACAACGTCCGGATTCCCGCCGACCGCATGATCGGCGCGGAGGGCACCGGCTTCGCCACCGCCATGAAGACCCTGGACCACACCCGCATCACCATCGCGGCCCAGGCGCTCGGCATCGCCCAGGGCGCCCTGGACTACGCCAAGGGCTACGTCCAGGAGCGCAAGCAGTTCGGCAAGCCGATCGGTGACTTCCAGGGCGTCCAGTTCATGCTCGCCGACATGGCCATGAAGGTGGAGGCGGCCCGTCAGCTCACCTACGCCGCGGCCGCCCGCTCCGAGCGGATATCGGCCGGCGGCAAGGGCGAGGACCTGACGTTCTTCGGCGCGGCGGCCAAGTGCTACGCCTCGGACGCGGCCATGGAGATCACCACGGACGCCGTCCAGCTGCTCGGCGGCTACGGCTACACCCGTGACTACCCGGTCGAGCGGATGATGCGCGACGCCAAGATCACGCAGATCTACGAGGGCACCAACCAGGTCCAGCGGATCGTGATGGCCCGCAACCTGCCGCAGTAAGCCCGTACGGACGGCAGAGGGCCCCGGACCGCAGCTGCGGTCCGGGGCCCTTCGTGCGTGCGGTCAGCTGCTGCTGACGGTGACCTTCTCGTCGTTGTTGAGCTGCTGCACCAGCTGCTGGAGCTTGGCCTTGTCCCAGACCAGGTTGCCGCCGTTGCTGCCGGAGGTGGGCATGTTCATGGACTTGCCCTCGCCGCCGGTGACGCCCTTCATCGCGAAGAACATCTCGCCCAGGCTCCACAGGCTCATGTCCTTGTCGACGACGAGCGTGTCCAGGCCGGCGCTCATCGTCGGGTAGAGCTTGAAGGGGTTGAGGACCGTGGCGGGGGTGGCGGTCTGGCTCGCCAGCGTCGCCAGGAACTTCTGCTGGTTCTTCGTGCGGTCCAGGTCCTGCTGGGCGAAGGCGTGCCGGGTGCGGACGTAGGCGAGCGCCTGCTGGCCGTTGAGGGTCTGCTTGCCCGCCGGGAAGTCGGCGCCGGAGTCCTTGTCCTTGATCGCCTTGGGCAGGTCCATCTCGACGCCGCCGATGGCGTCCACGATGTTGGCGAAGCCGGCGAAGCCGATCTCGACGTAGTGGTCGATGTGCAGCTTGGTGTTGTACTCGACGGTGCGCACCAGCAGCTCGGGGCCGTCCTCGGCGTAGGCCGCGTTGAGCTTGGTGTGGCGGCCGGTGCCCGGGTACTTCTTGCCGGAGTCCGAGCCGACGAAGGACGGTATCTCCACGTCCGAGTCGCGCGGCAGGGATATCAGCGTCGGGCCGTTGCTGCCGTCGTGCAGGATCATCATCGAGTCGGTGCGCTTGCCCTCGGCGGAGCCGGTGTGCAGCTTGCGCTTCTGCTCGGCGGTCATGCCCTCACGGCTGTCGGAGCCGACGATGAGGTAGTTCGTGCCGTCGCCGGTCTCCGGACGGTCGATGACCTTGCTCAGGTCGACCTTGCGGCGGAGCTTGCCGTCGGCCCAGAAGTAGGTGGCGACCGAGGTCACCGCCAGTACGGCGACCAGGGTGATGACCGTCCACTTGATCCGCTTGCCCCAGCGGGGGCGCGGCCGGCCGCCGCCCGCGCCGTAGCCGTCGCCCTGGCGGCCGCCGCCGCCCCGGCCACCGCCGTAGACCTGGCCGGTGTTGTAGCCGTCGTCGTAGGAGTCCTCGTAGCCCTGGGACTGCTGCGGCGGGACGGTCGCACCCCTGCGCGGGGACATCGACGCCGGCATCGGAGGCTCGTTCCGCTGATAGCCGGGGCCTGCGTCGCGCCGCACCTGGGGCATGGAGCGCGCACCCTCCGGCTCGGAGCTGCCGCTGCCGTATCCGTACCGGTTGCCGTTCTGGTCGCCGTTGGGCCACTCATTCATACGGGGAAGTGTGCCTCCCGCGACGGGCTGCTCCATAGAGCGGGTGCGGGATCGGGCCAGTGCTGTTGCAGAGCTGATGCAAAGCCACGGCGCCCTTCCGGCGCATACCAGAAGCGGACATGACCATTCCGACCTGCACGAATGGAAGCAACCATTCCGGATGGATTCCGGCGGGGACGGTGAGACCTGTGTCACGGACCTGCGCAAACGGCGAGACCAGTCTCACGATCCGGGTGGGACGGGTGCCTCACCGGTGCCGCTTAGGCTGGTTCGCATGACCGAACTCGTCACCGACACCCCCGAGGACGAGGCGGTGGGCAAGCCCACTTCCGTGTCCCGCATCACGCTCAGCCACATCATGACGGCCGGCGACACGAACCTTCTGGGAACGGTGCACGGCGGCGTGATCATGAAGCTCGTCGACGATGCCGCGGGCGCGGTGGCCGGACGCCACTCCGGCGGGCCGGCCGTCACCGCCTCCATGGACGAGATGGTCTTCCTCGAACCCGTCCGCATCGGCGACCTCGTGCACGTCCGCGCCCAGGTCAACTGGACCGGCCGCTCCTCCATGGAGGTCGGCGTACGGGTCCTGGCCGAGCGCTGGAACGAGTCCACCCCGGCCCAGCAGGTCGGCTCCGCCTACCTCGTCTTCGCCGCCGTCGACGAACAGGGCAGGCCCCGCCGGGTGCCGCAGGTGCTCCCCGAGACCGAGCGGGACAAGCGCCGCTACCAGGAGGCGCAGATCCGCCGGACGCACCGCCTCGCCCGGCGCCGCGCGATCATGGAGCTGCGCGAACGGCGCGCCGCGGAAGGCCTCGACGACGCATAGCGGCCACCCCGCGCTGCGCGGCCAGCGCCAGCCCCGTACCGATCGCGGTGCCGGCCGCCGCGCAGATCACATCGTCGACATCGGCGATCCGCCCGGCCCGCATCAGCAGCTGCGCCGTCTCGATGGCCAGGCACAGGCCCACGCCCATGAGGAAGGTGCCGGCCGCCGAGGTGCGCGGCGCGGCGAACCGCAGCAGCAGCGGTGCGGGCACGAACAGCGCCGCGTTGGCGATCTGCCGCCGCACCAGCATCGCCAGCTCCCCGGGCTCCAGCTGGGCGCCCAGGTCGAACAGCCCCTCACCGGGCCGCCACCACACCGTCGCGTCCCCGGAGCCGACCGGCTGGCTGGGCGCGAGCGTCGCCAGCAGGAGCAGCAGCAGCCAGCCGCCCAGCAGCACGCGGGCCGTGGTGCGCGGGACCCCACTGTCGGGGACGAGCGCCGCCCACAGGGCGAGCGCCGCCGCCGCCCCCAGCGCGAGGACCAGGAAGAGCGCCACCGTCGCGGGGGTGATGCCCAGCACAACCTGCCACACAGTGCGCCCCTTTCAGGACATCGCGAACTTCCCGGGCGTCCCGGACATCAGCTGCAGCTCCATTTCGTGACGTAGAACGTCTCGCCGCGCTCCATGACGCCCCGGATGCACTCGTCCGCGAGCATCTCCACCCGGCCGCTCAGCGCGACGGCGCCGCCCTGGGTCCGCCGGGTGCCGAACCAGCCGGGGAAGGCGGTGATCCGGTCGTTCTTGCGCTGGTAACCGAGCCGCACGATGATCTCGTCGGCACCGGCCGCCGGCCCGTGCCGCCGGTAGGTCGCGGCGTACATCCCGTCGGCCCCCACCGGCCCCCGCAGACACAGCTGGCCGTTCACCAGCTCCCCGCAGCCGGTCGGCGCGGGGGGCGCCGGCGGCGCCGCGGCGACGGTGACCGCGACCAGGAACAGCGCGGCGGCGGCCACCGTGACCCGGCGGGCACGGCCGCGGGCGTCCGCACGGCGGGCGGGCGGCCCGGGCAGGGTGCGGCGGGGCGCGGGGACACTCATGCCGGCGCCCCGCTCCGCCCGGCCCGGCGCGCGCCGGGCGGGCAAGGTCCGCTGACGCGCCCCCGCCGGACCCCCGTGCTGCGCTCGCTCATGGGCACACCGCCTCGTCCCCGGTGATCGCCGAGATCCGGCCCGGCTTCTGCGGTGGCTCCTCGGCCCGTACCCGCTGCACCCCGGCGTGGTTCCGGCCGACCGTCACCTGCATCACCGGCCCCCGACCGGCCGCCGGACGCAGCTCCGCGCCCGGCAGCGCGGCGGCCAGCGAGCGGGCCGAGCGGTCCCAGCGCGGGTCGTAGACGATCACCGTGCGGGGCACCGCGCCGAGCGCCGAGTTGCCGGGGGCGCCGGTGGTCGCGAAGCCGGTGGCGCGCAGCTCGCCGGCGACCGTCGCGGCCTGCCCGGCCCGGCCGCTGCCGTTGTCGACCCGCACCTGGACCTGGCCCGGCGGGATGTCCACCACCCTGGCTCGCGGCTCCTCCCGGTCCCGGGGCACGGCGATCGGCCGGTCCTCGCGGATCGCCCGGAAGAGCTTCGGCGCCTGCACCGGGTCCCAGCGCACCGTCGAGCCGACGCCCGGCACCGGCTGGGCCACGTCGCCCAGCGGCACGGACGTGAACTCCGAGGACGACGGGGTGAAGCCGCGCATCGCCTGCCCGAGGTCGACCAGGTCGTTGGCCCCGAAGCCGGAATCGGCCCGTACGGACCGGAGCATCGTGTCGGCGACGTCCCTGAAGCGGATGGGGTTCATCAGCACTCCGGAGGAGGTGAGCTTGTGGATGAGGGCGGCCAGGAAGCGCTGCTGGCGCTGCATCCGGCCGAGGTCCGCGGAGCCGTCCACATGCCGCGCACGCACGTACTGGAGCGCCTGGCCGCCGTTGAGCCGCGACCTGCCGACCGGCAGATTCAGTCCGGTGAAGCTGTCGCGCAGCGGCCGCACGGTGCAGATCTCCACCCCCCCGACCGCGTCCACGCTCCGCATGAAGCTGGTGAAGTCGACCTCCAGATAGTGGTCGATGTGCACCCCCGTCATGTGCTCGACGGTCCGCACGGTGAGGCTGGGGCCGCCCTCGGCGTAGGCCGCGTTCAGCTTGATGGGGTGCTGGGCGCGCTGCCGGCCGGTGACGGCGTCCCGGTGCGCGGGGACCTCCGCGTAGGAGTCGCGGGGCAGGCTGACCACGCTGGCGCGGTCCCGGTCGGCGGAGAGGTGCACCAGCATGAGGGTGTCCGTGCAGTGACAGGGCGCGCCGCCCAGGTGGTACTTCTGCTTCTCCGCCGCGGTGAGCCGGTCCCGCCCGTCCGTGCCGACGACCAGGAAGTTCAGCCCGTCGCCGCCCCCGGGCCGGTTGCTCATGCCCTTGAAGGCGTCCACCCGGCCGATGCCGCTCTCCACGCCGGTGACCACGGCGTGCCCGACACCGCTCGCGGCCAGCAGCAGCACGGACGCGACGGCGCCGATCCGCACCCCCCAGCGCGGGCCCGGCGGGCGCCGGCGCACACCGGGCCGGGCGGCCCGGCGCCGGGCCGGACGGGGGGAGCGGAACGGCGCGGTCACGGGGGACACCTCCGCGGCTGGACGGGCGTACTCGGGGCCCGGCGGGGGAGCGGGGCAGGAAAAGGGGAGAAACAGTGATCAATCCGACGAGGGCACCGTAGGTCGATACGATCGGCTGCACAGCGTCACACGCCGGGCACCCGGCGCCCGGCCACCCGGCTGCGTCCGGAGGCGTCGCCCATTCGCGGTAACGTGAGGCGCGATTCTGCAGTCTCCCGGCGGGCGCTGCCGCCGCTGGCGGCTCCGCCACGGGCCGTCCCCCCGAGGAACCATGCCGCAGCAGCAGCCCCCGGCCGTCTCCGTGATCATGCCGGTGCTCGATGAGGAACGACACCTGCGCAATTCGGTCCGGCACATCCTGGAGCAGGAGTACGCCGGTGAGATGGAGGTGGTGATCGCCCTCGGCCCGTCCACGGACCGTACGGACGAGATCGCCGCCGAGCTCGTCGCCGAGGACGCCCGGGTGCACACCGTGCCCAACCCCACCGGCCGCACCCCCGCCGCGCTGAACGCCGCGATCAAGGCGTCCCGGCACCCGATCGTGGTGCGCGTCGACGGCCACGGCATGCTCTCGCCGAATTACATCGCCACCGCGGTGCGCCTCTTGGAGGAGACCGGCGCGGCGAACGTCGGCGGGATCATGCACGCCGAGGGCGAGAACGCCTGGGAGGACGCGGTCGCCGCCGCGATGACGTCCAGGATCGGCGTGGGCAACGCCGCCTTCCACACCGGCGGGCAGGCCGGTCCCGCCGAGACCGTCTACCTCGGGGTGTTCCGGCGCGAGGCGCTGGAGCAGCAGGGCGGCTACAACGAGGAGTTCATCCGCGCCCAGGACTGGGAGCTGAACTTCCGCATCCGGGAGGCCGGCGGGCAGATCTGGTTCTCGCCCGAGCTGCGGGTGCAGTACCGCCCGCGGCCGAGCATCAAGGCGCTGGCCAAGCAGTACAAGGACTACGGCAAGTGGCGCCATGTCGTCGCCCGCTACCACGCCGGTTCGATCAACCTGCGCTACCTCGCGCCGCCGACCGCGGTGTGCGCCATCGCGGCGGGCCTGGTGATCGGTGCGGCCGTCACCCCCTGGGGCCTGGTCGTCCCGGCCGGCTACCTCGCCGCCATCACCGCGGGCTCGGTGCCGGCCGGCAAGGGCCTGTCGCTCAAGGCCCGCGCACAGATCCCCCTCGCCCTGGCGACCATGCACATGGCCTGGGGCACGGGCTTCCTGACCAGCCCCCGCTCCCTCGCCAAGAAGGTCATCGCCAGCCGCCGCCCGGCGGTCATGAGCGCGGCGGCGGGCGCCGAGTAGCCGGGCGCCGCAGGCTCGTGGGGGCGGCCGCCAGGGCCGCTTGCAGCGCCGTCACGGCCGGGCCGCGGAGGCTCTCACGGCCGGCCGCGGAGGCTCTCGTGCCCGGCCGCGGAGGCCGTCCACGGCCCTGCGCCGATGCGTCGGCGCGGAAACCTCCCCTCTACACCCGCCCACCCCCCGAAGGGGGGTGGGCGGCGGGGAAAAAACCACCCCGGGAAAACCCACCCGGGGAAAGCGGGGAAAGCAACGAGCAGCGCCGCCCGCAACCGAGCGCCCGCCCGGAACGAGCAACACCCGCCCGGAACGGACAACACCCGCCCCGCGCCCGCGCCCCGCCCAGAAGGCGGACGCCCCCGCCCAGAAGGCGGACGCCCCCCCTCGCCTAGAAGGTGTACGACGGATTCACCTTCATGCAGGCCTTGGTGTCCTCGCCGTTGAGCGCGTCCGCGCTGTCCGGGGCCTTGTCCGCGCCCTTCTCGTCACCCTGCTCCGGGTACGCCGTACCGGTCCGCCAGTCGTTGCCGACCACCAGCCGCATCCCGGTGGCCGAACTCGACTCCCGGACCGCGCTCTTGGGCAGCCCGAGCGCCTTCGCCAGCGCCAGGGCGTCGCCCCGCCGCTCCTTGTCCCGGTACGTGAGCGTGGTGTCGGCCTGCGTGGTGAGCGCGGGGTCGGTGCCGGCCGCCGCGTAGCCCAGGCCGGCCAGCTGCTGCTGGACGGCCGACGCGCGGCCGGAGACCGGGCCGTTCACCGTGCTGTTGGTGCCGTTCTGCACCATGACCTTCAGCTGGTCCTTGGGAGTTGACGGCTCGGGGGCCGGAGTGGGCTTCTTCTTCCTGTCCTTGCCGTCCAGCGCGGTGTCGTTGCGCAGCAGCCCGAAGGTCGCCTCCGCGTCGCCGGGCTTGGGGACGACATACGACTCACCGGGGCCGTACTGCCAGGGCATGGTGACCATCGTGATGCGCTTGGTCGGCACCCGGCTGAGGTCGCCGCCGAGGTCGTAGAGCTTCTTGACGGTGTCGAGCCCGTCGTCGACGGTCAGCGCCTTGGTCGCGGCCTCCGCCAGGTCACGCAGCTGGCCCGGGTCGGAGAGCTTGGTGCCGGCCTTGAGCTGGCGGACCATCGAGTTCATGTACATGTGCTGGGCCTTGGCCCGGCCGATGTCGGTGTTGTCCTCGAAGCCGTAGCGGGTGCGCAGCCACTGGAGGGCCTGGACGCCCTTGACGGAGTGGGTGCCCTTCTTCAGCCGCAGTCCGCTGCCGTGGCCCTTGCTGTCGTGCGAGTAGATGTTGTTGTCGACGCACACCGGGACACCGCCGATGGCGTCGGCCATGTCCACCACACCGCCGAAGTCGACCATCATGAAGTGGTCGACGTAGATGCCGGTCAGCTCCTGCCAGGTGGCGAGGGTGCAGCCCGGACCGCCGTGCTGGAGCGACTGGTTGATGGCCGCGGAGGTCTGCGGGAAGACTTCGTGGGTCTTCGGGTCGGTGCAGCGGGGGATCGTCACCCGGGTGTCGCGCGGGATGGAGATCACCGACATGTTGCTGCGGTCCGCGGAGACGTGCACCAGCATCTGCACGTCGGCGAGCGGCTTGCGGTCCGCGTCCTGCCGGGCGCCGCCGAGTTCGATGTTCTTGGCGTTGTTCCGGCCGTCGGAGCCCAGCAGCAGGATGTTCAGCGGGCTCTGTCCGAAGGCGTTGGGGTCCGGCTTCTTCAGGCCGCCGCCGCCCAGGGAACGCGGGGCCTTGCGGAGGTTGGCGTTGAGGTGCTCGTAGTACCAGTACCCGGCACCGGCGCCGCCCGCTATCAGGACGGCGACGGTGAGGGCGGTCCAGCGCAGCGCCTTGCGGCCCTTGCGGCGCGGCTTCCCGTCGGCGGGGTGCCCGGGGTGCCCGCCGTCGGCGGGCACGTCAGCGTCGCCGGCCCCGTCCGCTGCGGGCACGGCGACGCCTTCCGGAGGCGTCCAGCCGGGCGCGTCCGGGGGCAGCCCCTTGTCCTCGTAGAGGCTGCCGTCCCGTTCCGGTTCCTGCCCGTCGGGCGTGCGTCTCCGACGCGACCGGTCTCCACGCACACTGCTCTGCCCCATACGGCCCTCTCCCCGTTGTCCCGGTGGTGCGCTCGGCGCCTCGGCGGGGCGGCCGTTCCCGCTCAATTCACTTTGCGCAGATGTTCTTGTCATCTGCATTGACGTTCTGGACCCCGTCCGGGGTTTCGGTCGGTGCCTCGATCGGCGAACCCGGCGCCTTGAAGTCCTTGCCGAGGACGAGCTTCATCGGCTCGCGGTCCCCGGCGTCCTTCCCGGACTTCTTCAGCGCGCTCTTGGGCAGCCCCATCCAGTCGGCCAGAGTGGCGGCCTGGTCGGCCTGGTTGGGCGCGTACTCGAGGCGGGTGGCGGCCAGCTTCTCCGGCGCGTTGCCGGCGTTGGTGGCGAGCTTGGCGGCCTTGGTGTTCTGCAGCCAGTCCACGGTCTCCTGGGCCGAGCCGATCGGCCCGCCGCCGTTGGTGACGTCGACCCGCACCCGCTCGGCCGGAGCCTTCTTGGCCGGGCCGGACTTCTTCTTGCCCTTCTTGCCCTTGGCCAGGGTGTGGTCCGCCCGCACCATCGCGAACAGCGGGTCCGCCTTGGCCTTGTCCATGATGACGGTGGCCGGGTCGTCCGGGTTGTCCAGCACCGGCACGGTCGCGAAGGTGACCTTGTCGATGTCGACCTTCTTCATGTCGGTGCCGAAGTCCAGCAGCTTGCTCGCGGTGCCGATACCGGTGTCGACGGTGAGCGCCTTGGTCGCCGCCTGGCTGACGTCGTAGAGCTTGCCGGGGCTGCTGAAGGCGCTGGACTTCAGCTTGCGGATCAGCGAGCTGAGGAACTGCTGCTGCAGCTCGATACGGCTGAGGTCACTGCCGAAGCCGACGGTGTGCCGGGTACGGACGAACGCCAGCGCCTGCTCACCCTTGACGGTGTGCCGGCCGGCCTTCAACTTCAGGTGCGACTTGGGGTCGTTGATGTCCTTGGCCGCGCACACCTCGACGCCGTCCACCGCGTTGGACAGCTCCTTGACCGCGTTGAAGTCGGCCATCATGAAGTGATTGATCTTCAGCCCGGTCATCTTCTCGACGGTGCGCCAGGTGCAGCCCGGGTCCCGGCTCTCCTGGCCCAGGCTGGTGTTGAAGCGCACCCCGTGCTCACCGGGGATGTTCTTCGTCGAGCCGTCCTTCTGCTTCGTCGGGCAGTTGGGGATGTCCGTGATCATGTCGCGCGGGATGCTCAGCGCGGTGGCGTTCGTCCGGTCCTTGGAGATGTGCATCAGGATCGTGGTGTCCGCGTGGCCCACGCTCCCGGCGTCGCCGTAGCCCGCGTTGCCCTTCCCGGAACGCGAGTCGGTGCCGATGATCAGGAGGTTCACCGGGCCGTCGGACACCGCGTCGTTCTCCACACCGACATCGACCTTGTTGATGTTGCCGTCGAGCTGCTGGTAGACGAAGTACGCGGCGCCGCAGCCGGCGACGAGCACGAAGCCCACCACACCGGCGGTCCAGTGCAGCGCCCGCTTCTTCCCCGACTTCTGCGGCTTGCGCTTGCGGCGGCTCGCCGGGCCCGCCTCGGCCGCGTTCGCCGTCGCCGTGCGGCTCGCGGCCGCCCGACGCGCGGCGCGGCCGCCGGCCGCCGGCCCGCCGTCGCCGTCCCCGCCGTCCTCGTCCCGCCGCCCACGCTGGGTCGGCAGCGGCCGGGTGTCGGTGTCGCCGACCGCGGCGTCCCGCTTACGGGCGGCGCGTCTGCCGGCCGCCGTGCGGTCGGAGGGCCGAGCGGCGGCTTGACCGGCAGGGTCAAGCCGCAGTTCGTAGTTGCCGGTGTCCGGATCGAACACCCACTGATCGGCGGGATCGACGTTGTTGTCGCCCGCCCGCCCACGGCCTTGCGCGTCCACGGTGCCTTGAGTCCTCCGTCGGTGCCACGCGGCGCCATCCCCTCAAGGCGCTCGGTAGGTCGATCGTGCATTACTCGGTTCATCGGTCGCTTGGTCGAGCGACCGGATCGCTCACACTATCCGCCCAGTTCAGCGCCCCGCGACGCTCGTGACAAATTCCACTTACCTACAACTGGGCAATCCGCCCAATCCCTTCGAGTCGTCGGCTTGTTTTGCGGCATCTTTATTCGCAGATCCCGCGTTCCGCCGTCGTCCCGGGAAAGGTCGGGCCCGAACTCGGCGGGGGCGCCGATGGTTCGTCCGGCCGGTCGTCCGACGCTCCGTTTCCGGTGCGGACCGGTTCCTCCCCGGCGTCGCGCGGGGGCCGCACGGTCACCGGAAGATCCTTGTGCAGCTGCGCGAAGAGCCGCCCGGCGTCCGGCTGCAGCAGCTCATCGCGATTGGGGTCCAGGCGGTACTCCCGCCGCGGCACGGTCATGAACTGGACCTGCCCGGTGGGAATGCGGCGCGCGCTGCGCACCAATTCGTACAGCCCCCTGAGGGAAGCCAGCTCGGTGTCCGTGGTCAGGGAACTCGTCGCGGCATCCAGCACCGGATACAGCCGGGTCGGATTGAGCAGGACACCATTGCTCTGCACTTTCTTCACGAGTGCGCCAAGAAATCGTTGTTGCCTCTCCATGCGCTGCGTATCGCTGCCGTTGCCCAGGCTCTTTCGTGCCCGTACGTAACCGAGCGCGGCCTCACCGTGCAGGGTCTGCCGGCCGGCGGGCAGCGTGAGATCCGCCTCGGGATCGTGGACCGGCCGCGGCAGACAGACCTCGACGCCGTCCACCGCGTCCACCATCTTCGTGAAGCCGACGAAATCGATGATCATGTAGTGGTCGACCCGGATGCCGGTCAGCTTCTCGACCGTGCGGATCGTGCAGGCCGGGCCGCCGGCCGCGAACGCCCCGTTGAACTGGCCCGGCCGCGGCGCGGTCTCCGTGCCGTCCGGCCGCTTGCAGTGCGGCACCTCGACCATCAGATCGCGCGGGATGCTCACCGCGGTGGCGCTCTTCCGGTCCGCCGCGAGGTGCAGCAGCATCGTGGTGTCCGACCGCTGGCCGCGGCTGTGGCCGTATCTGCCGTTGCCGCCGTTCCGGCTGTCGGAGCCGATCAGCAGCACGTTCTCGGCGTTCGGCGGGCCCGCCGGCGGCCGCTCGGACTCCCACTTCCGCAGCTCCCGCTCGGTGGCGCTGTCGGTGTGGATGTTGCCGTTGAGCTTGGCGTACACCGCCCAGCCCGTCCCCGCCCCGGCCAGCACGAAAGCGGTGATCCCGAGCGCGGCCCAGCGGCGCCAGTGCCACCGGTACGGCGGGATGCGCGGCGGCCCCGGCCCGTCCGCTCCCGGCCCCCCGGCCGGGCGTGCGCCCCAGCCGGCGAACCTGGGGGGCTCGGGGGTCTCGGTCACGTGTGCGTCCATCCCTCACGGAGTCTGCGTCGCGCCCGCACGCAGGGCCCGGACGGAACAAGAGACGGACGAAACCCGCGCATGGTTGTACGTACTCAAGATCCTGGCCCGAAAAGGACGTACCGGCCCGCCCCGGGGCCCGTCCGGTCCGCCGGACGGGGGAGCGCGGCACCCTCAGTGCGCCGGCGGCGCCCGGAACGTGGTCTTCTCGCTGTCCTCCCGGCCCGCCACGGCCGCCGCGTCCAGCCGGTCCAGGTGCCGGCACAGCACCACCGAACCGCCGGTCACCAGCGGCCCGTACAGCCCGTACGACAGGCCCTGCCAGGTGTCGTACCCCAGCCCCGACAGCACCCGGGGCGCCGCCGGCAGCCCCGCCGCCCCCGCGTCGGCCAGCGCACGCGCCCCGATCCCGGCCCCGGTCAGCTCCTCGCCGCCGACGGCCAGCGCCACGGCACCCGGGTCCACCGGCGCGAACGGCGCGAACCGGTCACCCTGGCCCGGCACCTCCACCGCGTAGTCGGCGAAGCCCGCCGGCGGCTGCGGGAAACGGCCGCCCAGCGGGCGCAGCGCCAGCGCCACCCGCTCACCGGAACAGGCGAGCGCTGCGTCGAGCCGGTCCGGCCCGGCGACGACGAGGTCGGCGGCGGCCGGATCGCCGTCCACCTCCGCCACCACGCCCACCGACGAGCAGGCCAGCAGCCAGACGGCGGTCTGCCAGTGCGCGGGCAGCAGCAGCGCGAGCCGGTCACCGGGCTCGGCGGCCAGATCACCCTGGAGATAGTTGGCGGTCTTGGCCACCCAATTGGCGAAGGTCGCGACGGACAGTTCCACGCGCTCGCCGGTGGCGTCGTCGTAGAAGGTCACCAGCGGGCGGGCCGGGTCCGCGGCGAGCGCGGAACTCAGCAGGTCGGCGGGGGTGCGATCGGTGGCGTTCATCGCGGCCAGGGTACGCGCGGCGGCAGCCGGCGACGGGCCGGGCCCGGCGGGCCCGCACCACCGGATCGGCCGATGCACCGTCAGATCAGCGTTGGCGCGTTCGCCCCGGCCATGTCCAGGATTCTGACCATGCGCCCCTTCCTCACACTCTGTTGCGGCGCCGTGTGCAGCGCCGCCCTCGCCCTGCCCCTCGCGCCCGGCGCCGGTGCCGCCCCCGCCGCCGCGCCGCGCCCCGCCCACTCCGGTGAGCTGCCGGGCAGCACCCAGTCCCTCCCGGTGGCGGCGCTCGGCGCACCCGCCCCGCACCCCGACTCCCGGGACGCCACGGCGCCCGCCCCCCAGTCCCTGGGCCTGCCGGCCCGCACCGTACGGCCGTTCTCCCTCCTCGGCGTCGTCTGGGACGACGCCGCCGCCGAACTGCGCGGCCGGGTCCAGGTCCGCACCCGCGCCACCGGCCGCGGCGACTGGTCCGGCTGGCAGGACGTCCAGGTCCACAACGACGACGCCCCCGACCTCGGCGCCGCCGAGCGCCGCGACAGCCAGGTCCGCGGCAGCACCGCCCCGCTGTGGGTCGGCGACTCCGACGCCGTCCAACTGCGCATCACCCCCGCGTCCCGCCACCGCGCCCGCGCCGCCCTCCCCGGCGGGCTGCGGCTGGAACTCGTCGACCCCGGCCGGCCCCCGCGCGGCGTCCGCGGCGCACCCGCCGACCCGCCGGCCCCGCTCGGCCCCGAGGCCGGCGCGGCCTCCGCCGCCAACGCCGGGCTCGCCCCGCCCGGCGCCACCGAGATCCCCGCCCTCGACCAGGCCGCCTCCACGGCCGGCCGCCCCGCCGAGGACGGCGCACCGCCCGGCCGGACCTACGCCGGACCGCGCCCGCGGATCGTCACCCGGGCCGGCTGGGGCGCCGACGAGCAACTGCGCGAGAAGGCCTTCACCTACACCCGCACCGTCCGCGCCGCCTTCGTCCACCACAGCGGCTCGGGCAACAACTACGACTGCGCCGAGGCCCCTTCGCTGATCCGCGCCATGTACCGCTTCCACGTCAAGAGCAACCACTGGCGCGACATCGGCTACAACTTCCTCATCGACAGATGCGGCACGGTCTACGAGGGCCGCGCCGGCGGCGTCGCCAAACCCGTCATGGGCGCCCACACCCTCGGCTTCAACACCGACAGCACCGGCATCGCCGTCCTCGGCACCTTCACCGACGACGAGCCGCCCCAGCCCGCCGTCGACGCCATCGCCCGTCTGACGGCCTGGAAGCTCGGCCTCCACAGCGTCGACCCGCGCGCCACCATCCAGATGCTGTCCGGCGGCGGCAACCGCTTCCCCAAGGGGACGAAGGTCCCCCTGCACGTCATCTCCGGCCACCGGGACGGCTTCACCACCGACTGCCCCGGCGTCCACCTCTACGAGAAGCTCGCCGCCACCCGCCTCGCCGCGGCCGCCCTCCAGGGCCGCTGATCCGCTTCCGGCCTGACATGACGGCACGTTCCGGGTTTGCTCGGGTCTGTCACGGTGCAGGCTGCAGGAACCACTCAACCGTTCCCTCGTCCGCACGCCCGAGCCAGCACGACGCCCGCCGTCCCGCCCCGCGCTCCTCCCGTGGCCTGAACGGCACCGGAGCGCCCCACCACCGGGGGAGTTCCGGAGCCCGTCTGCCTACACTGGTCGGCCGATCGGCCGACCCCAGCAGGAAGCAGAGAAGACACCGTGAGCGTCGTATGTGCAGCCGCCGGGCTGTGGTCGACGACGAGAGCCGCACCGCTTGATCCCTCCCTGCCCGCGCCCGGGCAGCAGGGGCCCAGCGGGCGGAGAAGCGAACAGAGGTCTCAGTGACGGAAGCGATCCTCCTGGTCGGCGGCAAGGGCACCCGGCTGCGCCCGCTGACGGTGCATACGCCCAAGCCGATGGTCCCGGCGGCGGGTGTGCCGTTCCTCACCCACCAACTGGCCCGCGCCCGGGCGGCCGGCGTCGAGCACATCGTGCTCGCCACCTCCTACCTCGCCGAGGTCTTCGAGCCGTATTTCGGCGACGGTTCGGAGTTCGGCCTGCATCTGGAGTACGTCACCGAGCAGGAGCCGCTGGGCACCGGCGGCGCCATCCGCAACGTCGCCGCGCGGCTGCACTCCGCCCCCGACGACCCGGTGCTGATCTTCAACGGTGACATCCTCACCGGCCTCGACATCGCCGCCCTCGTCGCCACCCACCGCACCTCCGGCGCCGATGTCTCCCTGCACCTGACCCGCGTCGAGGACCCGCGCGCCTTCGGCCTGGTCCCCACGGACGACACCGGCCGGGTCACCGCCTTCCTGGAGAAGCCGCAGACCCCCGAGGAGATCGTCACCGACCAGATCAACGCCGGGGCCTACGTCTTCAACCGGTCGGTCATCGACACCATCCCGGCCGGCCGCCCGGTCTCCGTGGAACGCGAGACCTTCCCCGGCCTGCTCGCCGACGGCGCCCACCTCCAGGGCATGGTCGACTCCACCTACTGGCTCGACCTCGGCACCCCGCAGGCCTTCGTCCGCGGCTCCGCCGACCTGGTCCTCGGCCGCGCCCCGTCCCCGGCGGTGCCCGGCCGCCGCGGCGAGCGCCTGGTCCTGGAGACCGCCGACGTCGCCGGCGACGCCAAGCTCACCGGCGGCACGGTCGTCGGCCCGCGCACCGTCATCGGCGCCGGTGCCGAGATCGACGGCAGCGCCGTCCTCGACGGCGCGGTCGTCGAGCCGGGCGCCCGCATCCGTGACTCACTGATCGGCGCCGGGGCCCACATCGGGGCCCGTACGGTCCTGGACGGCGCGGTCATCGGCGACGGCGCACGGATCGGCGCCGACAACGAACTGCGCGACGGCATCCGCATCTGGTGCGACGCCGAACTCCCGGCCGGCTCGGTCCGCTTCTCGTCGGATCAGTAGGCGGTGACGGGGGAGCCGGTGGTGGGGGAGCCGGTGTTGGGTGGGCGGCGGCCATGCGCCCCCGCCACCCCCGCGGGGATGCCTCCGCCACCCCCCGCGGGAATGCCGCCCCGCACCACCGCGTTGTGGCCCCGAGGGGGCCCTCGCCTCCCCTACGGGATCTGTTCGCCCACCCCCTACGGCCCACCCCCACAGCCCACCCCGCCGCCCCGCCCCGCTGTCACCCCCATCGCCTAACCTGGCCGCATGCCCGCCCGTACCTGGGACCCGCCCGGCCCGCTCGATCTGCACCGCACGCTGGGTGTGCTGCAGCGCGGCCCCGGTGACCCCGCGTTCGCGGTGCGCGGCGGCGAGTTCTGGCGGGCCTGCCGTACCCCCGAGGGGCCCGGCACGCTCCGCATCGTGGCCCGCCCGGCCACCGGCCAGGTCGAGGCCGAGGCCTGGGGACCGGGCGCCGACTGGCTGCTGGAGCGTCTGCCCGAGCTGCTGGGGGAGTCCGACGACCCGGCGCGGCTGACCGCCCGGCACCGCATCGTCCACGAGGCCCGCCGCCGTCACCCCGGCGTCCGGCTCGCGCGCACCGGCCTGGTCCTGGAGTCGCTGATCCCCTCCGTCCTGGAGCAGAAGGTCACCAGCGACGAGGCCTACCGTGCCTGGCGCCTGCTGCTCCAGCGGCACGGCGAGCCCGCCCCCGGACCCTGGGAGCGGATGCGGGTGATGCCGGAGCCGCGCGGCTGGGCGCTGATCCCCTCCTGGGAGTGGCACCGTGCGGGTGTCGACGCCAAGCGTTCGTCCGCGATCCTGCGCGCCGTGCGGGCCGCCCGCCGGGTGGAGGAGGCCGCGCGGATGGACCTCGCGGACGCCACCCGGCGGCTCATGGCGCTGCCCGGCATCGGCCCCTGGACCGCCGCGGAGACCCTGCAGCGCACCCTCGGCGCCCCGGACGCGATCACGGTCGGCGATCTGCACCTGCCGAAGATCATCGGCTATGCGCTCACCGGACGGCGCGGCACCACGGACGAGGAGATGCTCGAACTCCTCGCGCCCTACGAGGGCCAGCGGCACCGCGCCGCCCGGCTGATCCTGCTGTCCGGCCGCGTCCCGCCGCGCCGCGCCCCGCGCTTCCCGGTGGGGGACATCGCCCGGCTGTGACCGGCGCGCGGGCGCCGGTCAGCGCACGACGACGAAGTCGTCCGCGTTCCGTGCCGGCCGCTCCGGCGGGGCCGCCGCCGGCCGGCCGATGGCCACCGCGCCCATGGGCTCCCAGTCCTCCGGCAGCCCCAGTACGTCCCGGACCACCTCCCGGCAGAACATCGTCGACGACACCCAGGCGGAGCCGAGACGTTCGCCCGCCAGCGCGACCAGGAAGTTCTGGATGCCCGCGCCATGGGCCACGATGAACATCTCGCGCTCCGCCGTGCTCCGCCGCGCGTCGGGGTAGGCATGCGAGCCGTCCGTCACCATGCAGGGCACCGCCAGATACGGCGCGGCCCGCAGCACCTCGCCGCGCCGAATCCGTTTGGCGACCGACTCCTCCGACTTGCCGTCCCGGCGCAGGTCCGCGATCCAGGCGTCCCGCATCGCGTCCAGCAGCCGCAGCCGTGCCTCCGGCGACTCCAGGAGCACGAACCGCCAGGGCGTGGTGTGGTGCGGCGCCGGAGCCGTGACCGCCGCCGCCACCGCGCGCCGGACCGCGCCCGGGTCGACCGGTTCCCCGGTGAAGGCACGGACCGTACGCCGCGTTGTCACCGCTTCCCGTACGGCCTCCGAGGTGCCCAGCCGGAACATGTCGTCCTCGGGGCTGCGCACCATGGCGCGCGCGCCGCCCGGCTCGCCGCTCTCCCCGACGACATGGGCCAGCCCCCGCACCACCGCGACCGGCAGCCCGGCGGCCTTGCCCTTCACCAGGTCGCCCGCGGCGGCCAGTTCGTCGGCGGTGGCCACCACCGTCGCGCTGAGCGGATTGCCGTACGCGTCGGTGCCGCCGCGCAGATCGTCCAGCACCCGCACCCCGGCCGCGCCGATGGCGACATCGGTCAGCCCGTTGCGCCAGGGCCGGCCGAAGGTGTCGCTGATGACCACGCCGACGTCGACGCCGAGCGTGGTGCGCAGGCCGGCGCGCAGCGCGCGGGCCGAGGCGTCCGGGTCCTCCGGCAGCAACAGCACCGTCCCCGACGGGGTGTTGGAGGCGTCGACGCCGGCCGCGGCCATCACCAGCCCCTGCCGGTTCTGCACGATCCGCAGGGCGCCGCGGCGCGCCACCACGCGCACCGTCTCCTGGTCGATCGCCGCCTCGCGGTCGGCGGCCTCGACCACCCGGCCCTCGGCCTTGCTGACGATCTTCGAGGTCACCAACAGCACGTCGCCGTCGGTGAGTCGGGGCATGTTCTCGACGGTGGCCGCCGCCGCGATCAGCTTGACGAGGTCGTCGCCGGGCCGCACCTCGGGCATTCCCGGCAGTGCCCACACCCGGTAGGCGGGCGCCCCGGCGGCGTCGTTCACGCCCGGACCTCCTCGGCCAGCTCCAGCGCCTCGCGCACCATCGCGGCCGTGGCGTCCAGGTCCGTCATCATCAGCGGCACCGCCCGGCAGCGGATGCCGGCCGCCTCGACCTCGGCCACCGACCCCGCGTCGACGGAGTCGACCAGCCAGCCGTCCAGCAGTCCGGGCCCGTAGTGGCGGGCGACGGCCCCGGCGGTCGCCTCCACCCCCACCGCGGCCAGCACCTTGTCGGCCATGCCGCGGACGGGGGCGTCGCCGACGATCGGCGAGAGCCCGATCACCGGTACCCCGGCGTCCGCGATGGCCTCCCGGATGCCCGGCACCGCCAGGATCGTCCCGATGCTGACCACGGGGTTGGACGGCGGGAACAGCACCACGTCCGCCTCGGCGATGGCCTCCAGCACGCCCGGCGCGGGTTTGGCCTGGTCGGCGCCGACCGGCACCACGGCATGGGCGGGCACCGAGGCCCGCAGCCGCACCCAGTACTCCTGGAAGTGGACCGCCTTGCGCTCGCCGTCCTCGTCGACGGCGACATGGGTCTCGACCCGGTCGTCGGACATCGGCAGCAGCCGCACACCGGGCTGCCAGCGCGCGCACAGCGCCTCGGTGACGGCGCTGAGCGGATATCCGGCGCCCAGCATCTGGGTCCGCACGATGTGGGTGGCGAAGTCCCGGTCACCCAGCCCGAACCACTCGGGGCCGACACCGTAGGCGGCCAACTCCTCCTTCACCCGGAAGGTTTCGTCGGTGCGGCCCCAGCCCTGCTCCTCGTTGATGCCGCCGCCGAGCGTGTACATCACGGTGTCGAGGTCGGGGCACACCTTGAGCCCGAACAGATGGATGTCGTCGCCGGTGTTCCCGATGACGGTGATGTCCGCGTCCGGAGCCGCTGCCTTCAGTCCCCGCAGAAAGCGGGCGCCGCCGATACCGCCGGCCAGAACCACGATTCGCATGGCCCCAGCATGGCAGGGCGGCGCGACGCGGTGTCAGGGGGCCAGCACTCCGGGCTGCGCGGCCGCGGCACCGGAATCCGCTGTCTGGCCGGGGTGCATGGGCATGTCGGTCAGCCCCGGGAAGTACACGTGCAGGCTGACGGCCGGGGTCAGGGCGTCGTTGACGACCTCGTGGACGTAGCCGGGCGCGAACACCTGCTGGGCGCCGGCCGTGAGCGTACGGGGTCCGTCCCCGGTGTGCTCGGTCAACTCGCCCTCCAGAACGGTCAGCACACCGGAGGACGCCCCGTGGTCGTGCCGCCCGCTGCTCTGTCCCGGCACCCAGCTCAGCAGCCACACCTCGTAGCCGGGCCCGGTGCGGAGGCGGTGGTACCAGCGGGTGGTGGCGTCGTAGCGGACCAGCGGGGCCCAGGCGGCGCGGTCGGCGGCGATCGAGCGGGCCAGCCCGGCGAAGCCGGCGACGGTGGCCGGGTGAGCGGGGACGGGCGGCAGCAGGTGGGGGAGGGCGAGCGGGTCGCCGGCGATCTGGACGTCGCTGTTCATGGGTTTCGGGTCCTCGGCGGAAGTGCTGGGGCGGCGCGGGGGTCCCGCCCAGCGGTGGCTGGGGGAGGGCTGCGGCGCGGCGCGGGCTCTCCCTGTGGGGAGTGCGGCGCGGCAGCGCGGAGCAGGGGTGCTGCGGGGTGGTGCGAGCGGAAAAGCTGGAGCTCAGTGGCTTCGACAGCTGGAACAGCGACAGCGGGCCTGCGCAGCGCAGAGCGACCCGTAGGCACGGGTCAGTCGGAGCGCGAGGGTCGCTGGCATGGGGTCAAGGAGACCGGGTTCGCGGCGCGATGTCAACCGGATGTCTGGTTTGACGTAAATCTTTCACCTCATCCGGTTGCTCCGCCTGGCGAAAGGTTTGTGCGGCGCCGGGGCCGGAGACATCGACCCGCAACCGCGCCTTCAAACGCCGTTGCGATCCCGTGATCCGTCTGTGATCTCCCCCGCTTCGGCGCGCGGGGGTGCAACGTGAACGCCGCTTGGTCGCGTCTTGGTGAGTGAAGAGGACGTGCCGGGTGGCACGCCCAGGGAAGTGTCCTGGTTTTTGCTGATTTGAACACTTTCCGCATCCGCTTGGTTCCGCCGAGTGAATAAGAGGCTCAATAGCAGATCTCGGCTTGACTGGCCCGGATCACCACACTTGTAATTTCACTCGTGTCGTTCAGCCGAAATCGATCACGGCTTGATCACGGGGACGTAAAGACAGACGAGGGGCGCACATGACCGAGCTGTTCCAGGAATTGCTGGTCGAGGAGGCGGACGAGGAGCTCGGCTGGCAGGAGCGCGCACTGTGCGCCCAGACCGACCCCGAGTCCTTCTTCCCGGAGAAGGGTGGCTCCACCCGCGAGGCCAAGAAGGTCTGTCTCGCCTGCGAAGTCCGGTCCGAATGCCTGGAGTACGCGCTCGCCAACGACGAGCGCTTCGGCATTTGGGGCGGCCTGTCCGAGCGCGAGCGGCGCCGGCTCAAGAAGGCCGCCGTCTGACGATGGCAGCGCGACCGGACCCACCGACGGCGCGCGGCCCCCAGGACCACGCCGCCGTACCACCTCAACTCCCCATATCCCCCTATAGCGAACACCCCGCCTCCTGCGACCTGCTCGCCGGAGGCGGACTGCTGTGACGGACCCGGTCGGGGCACCGGCGGGAACCATTAGTGTGGGGCCCCGTCCGAGATGCGCCGCCGCCCCGCCGGGCGCGCGCGTCGCCTCGTAGTCCGTCGCAGTGTCTTCCGGGGGCGGGGCCAGCGCGACTTCGCCGCGGGCCTTCGAACTCCCGGGTCCGGAGGGCCCGTACCTCGATGTCCGTGCACAGCCAGTCGGCCGCCCAGGCCGCCTCACATGCAGCCGCCACCCCAGAGTTCCCGCGGCACGTCGTCACCGCCGTGATCGTCTCCCATGACGGTGCCCGCTGGCTGCCCGACGCGCTCACCGGCCTGCTCGGCCAGGAGCGCCCGGTGCAGAACGTCATCGGCGCCGACACCGGCAGCGCGGACCACTCCGCCCAGCTGCTCGCCGAGGCCATCGGGGACCAGCGGGTGCTGCACCTCGCCCGCCGCTCCGGATTCGGCACCGCCGTCGACGAGGCCGTCCGCACCGCCCCCGTGCTGACCCCCGACGACCTGCCGTATCTGCGCCGGCCCAGCGGCTGGGACCCGGTCACCCGCACCTGGCGCGACGAGGCGTACGAGATGCCGGAGTTGCCGCACGGCGAACCGGTCCAGTGGCTGTGGCTGCTGCACGACGACTGCGCACCGGCCCCGGACGCCCTCGCCGAACTGCTGCGGGTCGCCGACGCCAGCCCCTCCTCCGTCATCGTCGGTCCCAAGCTGCGCAGCTGGTACGACCGCCGGCAACTGCTGGAGGCCGGGGTCAGC
Source organism: Streptomyces sp. NPDC048612 (assembly GCF_043199295.1). Classification (NCBI taxonomy): domain Bacteria; kingdom Bacillati; phylum Actinomycetota; class Actinomycetes; order Kitasatosporales; family Streptomycetaceae; genus Streptomyces; species Streptomyces sp. NPDC048612. The sequence continues at coordinate 20,246 of NZ_JBICVV010000038.1, read as the reverse complement.
ATCGCCCGCTCCGGCCGCCGCTGGACCGGCCTGGACCGCCGCGAACAGGACCAGGGCCAGCACGACCAGGTGCGCACGGTGCTGTCCGTCTCCACCGCCGGCATGCTCATCCGCCGTGACGTCTACGAGGAGTTGGGCGGCTTCGACCGCCGGCTGCCGCTGATGCGCGACGACGTCGACCTGTGCTGGCGCGCCCAGGCCGCCGGCCACCAGGTCCTGGTCGCGCCGGACGCCGTCCTGCGGCACGCCGAGGCCTCCGCCCGCGAACGCCGCCCCATCGACTGCGTCGGCCGGTCCGTAGCCAACCCGCACCGCGTCGACAAGGCCGGCGCCGTCTACACCCTGCTCGCCAACACCCGCGGCGCCACCCTCCCCTACGTCCTGCTGCGACTGCTGATCGGCACCTTCCTGCGGGTGCTCGCCTACCTCGTCGGCAAGGTCCCGGGGCAGGCCCTCGACGAACTCGCCGGGCTCTTCGGCACCCTGCTGCGGCCCGGCAAGATCCTCGCCGCACGCAAACGCAGAGGCCGGCCAGCGGTCGAGGCGAACGAGCTGCGGCCGCTCTTCCCACTCCCCGGAGCGACCGTCCGGGCCACCGTCGAACAGGTCGCCGGCAACATCGCCGGGCGCGCCGCACCGGACGTCGCCTCGGCCGGCCGCCACGGCGCGGTGGAGTCCGGGCCCGGCGGGGACGACGCCGACTTCCTGGAGGTCGAGCAGTTCGCCCGGCTCAAGCGGATCGCCCGCAAACCGGCCCCGGTGCTCTTCCTCGTCCTGCTGCTGGTCTCGCTGGTCGCCTGCCGCGGACTGCTCGGCTCCGGCGCGCTGACCGGCGGCGCGATGCTGCCCGCGCCCGGCAGCGTGTCCGACCTGTGGTCGGCGTACCTCGACAGCTGGCATGCGGTCGGTGTCGGCGGCAGCGCCTCGGCGCCCCCCTACCTGGCGATCGTCGCCCTGATGTCGAGCCTCTTCCTCGGCTCCACCGGCTTCACCGTCACCCTGCTGCTGGTCTGCTCCGTCCCGCTCGCCGGGCTCACCGCCTACTTCGCCTCCCGCCCGCTGGTCGCCTCCCGGCTGCTGCGGGCCTGGGGCAGCATCGCCTACGCCTTCCTGCCCGCGGCCGCCGGCGCGCTCGCGGGCGGCCGGCTGGGCACCGCGGTGCTCGCCGTCCTGCTGCCCCTGATGGCCCGCGCGGGGATCGCCGCCGCCGGACTGCGGCTCCCGGCCGGGACCCGGCCCAGCTGGCGCGCCACCTGGGCGTACACCCTCCTGATCACCTTCACCATGGCCTTCACCCCGGTCGTCTGGCCGATCGCGGTGCTGCTCGGCACCGGGCTGCTGGTGCTGCGCTTCCTGGACGGCAGCCGCGACCAGCTGCTCGCCCACGGGCTGCGCTTCCTGGTCGTGACCGTGGTGCCGTTCGTGGTGCTCGCGCCCTGGTCGCTGTCGCTGCTGAGCCGGCCGTCCGCCTTCTTCCAGGAGGCCGGGCTCGACTACGGCGCCGGCTCCGCCTCCGTCCTCGACCTCATCGGGCTCAGCCCCGGCGGCCCCAAGGCCGCCGGCGGGGTGCTGTTCCTCGGCATCGTGCTGGCGGCGCTCGCCGCGACGCTGCGCGACGAGCGGCAGCGCGCGACCCGTACCGCCTGGGCGGTGGCGCTGGCCGGGCTGCTGCTCGCCGCGCTGGGCAACGGCTCCGGCTGGACCGGGCCCGCGATGCTGGTCTACGGCCTGGCGCTGCTGTGTGCCGCGGCGATCGGCGCCGAGGGCATCCGCACCCGGATGGCCAGCCTCGGCTTCGGCTGGAAGCAGCCGGTCGCCGTGCTGATCGCGTTGGCGTCCGTGCTCGCCCCGCTCTACGCCGCGGTCAGCTGGATGATCACCGGCGCCTCCGGGCCGCTGGAGCGGCGCACCCCGGAGCAGGTCCCGGCGTTCGTCGCCGAGGAGTCCGGCACCGCGGACCGGGCCCGCACCCTCGTGCTCGACGGCTCGCCCGGCCATGTCGGCTACACCCTCGTCCGCGGCTCCGGCGCCCGGCTCGGTGACGCCGACCTGGCCGCGGCCGCGGGTGAGGACAAGCGGCTCGCCGGCATCGTCGCCCACCTCGTGGCCGGCTCCGGCGCCGACCAGAGCAACCAGCTCGGCGGCTACGCGGTCCGCTACGTCCTGGTCAGGGACGGTGCGCCGCGCGACATGGGCCGGGTGCTGGACGCGACCCCGGGCCTGACCCGGCTCAGCCAGGACGACGGCAGCGCCCTGTGGCGCGTCGACCGGCGGGTCTCACGGGTCTCGATCGTCCCGGGCGAGGCCAAGGACGGCACCAGCGCGGGCGAGGCCGCCGCCCCCGTCGCCGTACCGGCCGGCCCCGTCGAGGCGCACACCAAGGTGCCCGCCGGCGACAGCGGCCGGGTGCTGCGCCTCGCGGACACCGCCGACGAGGGCTGGCAGGCCACCGTCGACGGCACCCCGCTCAAGCCGGTGACCGTCGACGGCTGGGCCCAGGGCTTCACGCTCCCCGCGGGCGGCGGCACCCTCGACCTCACCCATGAGAACCCCCTCGGCCACACCCTCTGGCTGTGGGCGCAGGGCCTGCTCGCGGTCACCCTGGTGGTGCTGGCGCTGCCGGGCCGCCGCCGGGAGATCGACGACGACCTGCCGGAGGACACGGCCGCCGCGCAGGCCGCCGCGGCGTCCGGCGACGGCCGCCGGGCGCGGCGCCTGCGGGCCCAGGCCGAGGCGGCCGGCGCCCCCGAGCCCGGCGTGCCCGCGGCGCGCGCGGACGAGCCGCCGCATGCCCCGGACGCCGTCCCGGCGGACGCACCGGCCCCCGGCGACCCGTATGCGGCGGTGCCGCAGCAGCCGTCCTACGAGGAGTGGCAGGCCGCCCAGCAGGGCGCACCGGACGGGACCGTGCCCCCGGGCCACCCCGCCGCCCCGCAGCCCTTCGCGCCCGCCGACCCGTACCAGGACGGGCAGTACGGCCCGCCGTACCCGCAGGCCGACCCCTACCAGGCCGCCGACCCGTACACGGACCCCTACCAGGCGGGTGCCTACGACCCGTACGGCTACGGGCAGCAGCAGTACGGCGACGGCGGGCCGCAGCACCAGCAGCCCTACGACGACGGCACCGAGTACCCGGGGTACTCCGGCTCCTACCCCGAGCCGCGCCGTGACGGGAGCGACCAGCAGTGAAGCGCACCATGATGTCCCTGATCGGCGTGGCCGTCGCGCTGGGCGCGGTCACCGGCGTCGGCGCCGTGGCCGCCCCGGACGGCGAGGGCCACGACGCCCCCCGCGGCGGCAGCCGGCTGCCCGTCCAGCGCTCCGCGCTGCTCTGCCCGGCCCCGACCTCCTCCGAGGTCGGCGAGACCGCCTACACCGCCTTCGCCCCCAAGGGCGCCGCGGCCGGTGCGGACGGCAAGAAGGGCACCGCAGAGCTGCTGCCCGCCGGAACGGTGCGGGACGCCGGCGACGGCGCCGACGGCAAGGGGAAGAAGAAGGGCAAGGGCAAGAGCGGGGGCAAGGGAGCCGCTGATCCCGCCGCCGGGCAGACCGTCGCCCCCCGCGACACCAAGCCCGTCGTGCCCCTCCAGGAGGCCGGCAAGCCGGTCACCACGACCACCGACAGCCCCGACGCCCCCGCCCTGGTGGGCGCCGCGGACGGCACCCTCGCGCCCGGCTGGACCGTGCAGCAGACCACCTCCGTCGCCGCCGGTTCGGGCCGCGGCCTCCTCGGGCTGAGCTGCACCACCCCCGACACCACGTTCTGGTTCCCCGGGGTCAGCACCGCCACCGAACGCCAGGACTACGTCCACCTCACCAACCCCGACGCGACCCCGGCCGTCGTCGACCTCGAACTGCACGGCAAGGACGGGGCGTTGGACGGCTCGTCGGGCGAGGACATCCAGGTGCCGCCGCACACCACGGTCCCGGTGCTGCTGTCCACGCTCACCGGCAGCCCCACCACCAACGCCGCGCTGCACGTCGTCGCCCGGGAGGGCCGGGTCGGCGCCGCCGTCCAGGCGAGCGACGGCACGCTCGGCAGCGACTGGCTGCCGCCCGCCGCTGACCCCGCGCCGGGCCTGGTGCTGCCCGGCATCCCGAAGGACGCCACCTCCGTCCGGCTGGTGGCCCTCGCCCCCGGTGAGTCCGACGCCGACCTGAAGGTCCAACTGGCCACCCCCACCGGGCTGATCACGCCCGCCGGGCTGGAGACCCTGCACCTCAAGAGCGGGATGACCACCGCCGTGGACCTCAAGGACCTCACCAAGGGCGAGGCCGGCTCGCTGGTGCTCACGCCCACCGACGGCGAGGCCAAGGCCCCGGTCACGGCCGCGCTGCGGGTCACCCGCGGCAAGGGCGCCAAGCAGGAGATGGCGTTCATCCCCGCGACCCGGCCGGTCGAGAAGCGCGCCACCGCCGCCGACAACGGCGGCAAGGACGCCACCCTCTCGCTGGTCGCGCCGCAGAAGGGCAAGGACGCGAAGGTGAAGGTCACGGCGTCGGCCGGCAGCGGCGGCGGCACCCCGGTCACCAGGACCTACACGGTCAAGGGCGGCACCGGCCTCGACGTCCGGCCGCCCCGCCCGCAGGGCCTGAAGGGGACCTACGCGCTGACGGTGGAGCCGGAGTCCGGCAGCGGTCCCGTCTACGCGGCCCGGATGCTCGCCCGCCCCCAGGGCGGGGTGCCCGCGTTCACCGTCCAGCCGCTGCCCGACGACCGCGGCTCGGTCCTCGTCCCGACCGCGGGCCAGGACCTGTCGGTGCTCACCGACTGACCGCGGACCCGCACCCGGGACCCGCGCGCCGGCCTCACTCCTGGCCGTAGCGCGGGTCCACCGACTCCGGGGCCAGCCCCAGGAGTTCGGCGACCTGCTCGACCACCACCTCGTGGACCAGCAGCGCCCGCTCGTCACGGCCCTTCGTACGGATCTCCACCGGCCGCCGGTAGATCACGATCCGGTCGCGATGTCCGCCCGCGGCCGGCAGCATCCGGCCCAGCGGCACGGTCTCCGCGTCGGCGGCCGCGTCCGGCCCGTCGTCCGGGCCGAACCCGGGCACCTCCAGCACCAGGAAGTCGACCTGGGAGAGCTGCGGCCAGCGGCGCTCCAGCCGGTCCCGGGAGTCGTAGACGAGATCCACGAAGGCCTCGGCGCGGGTCACCGACAGCGGCACCTGGGGCGGCGCGATCGGGCCGCGCATGCCGCGGCCGTGGCGGTCGCGGCGCCGGAGCCGCGGCTCCGGCGGTCGGGAAGGTACGGGGCTGTCCATCAGGACCGAGCGTAGCCGTCAAGGACCCCCGGGCACCGGGGAGCGCGGCAAGACGGGGCATGTCGCTGGCTGACCGGAGCTGTCCGCGTTGTGTTCGTTTGCATCCCTGCATGAGATCGCAGATCGACACCGGAATGGCAGGAAATGCATCGAGTCGTGACGGGATTCCGCACCGCACGCCCTCCGGCCCGGCCCTGCCGGTCCAGGTCAGGTCGAGCGGGTGCAGGTCAGACGCATCGGACGAAGCGGGACGACACGGTTGGGTGAGCCGGGGGAGAGTCGTCGCGGCCCGCTCAAGAGTGCGGTACCGTCCAACGTCGTGAGCCCTGTACGTCGCTGTTCGCGCACTGCGTGCGGCCGCCCCGCCGTCGCAACGCTGACGTACGTCTATGCGGATTCGACCGCCGTGCTCGGACCGCTCGCCACCTACGCCGAACCGCACTGCTACGACCTGTGCGCCGAGCACTCCGAGCGGCTGACCGCGCCCCGCGGCTGGGAGGTCGTCCGCCTCGCCCTCGACTCCGGCCCGGCCCGCCCCAGCGGCGACGACCTCGAAGCCCTGGCGAACGCCGTACGCGAGGCCGCCCGCCCCCAGGAACGCGCCGCCGGCGACACCCACGCCCCCGGCGGCCGCGACACCCACCCCATGGAGGTCGCCCGCCGCGGCCACCTCCGGGTGCTGCGCTCACCGGACTCCTGAACGCCGCGGCCCGCCTCCCCGGCACCGCACCCGCCCGCATCCGGACAACCGCCCCGCCGCGGCGGCCCCTACCCGGGGATACCCGGCTCCCGCACAGCACCGCCCGGTAGGTTGGGAGGACATAGGGACTCTCCAGGAGGGCTTGCTGTGACTGATCTGTCGCAGATCGTGAAGGCGTACGACGTGCGCGGTGTCGTCCCCGACCAGTGGGACGAGCCCCTGGCCGAGTTGTTCGGTGCGGCGTTCGCCGAGGTCACCGCGGCGGACGCGATCGTGATCGGACACGACATGCGGCCCTCCTCGCCCGGCCTGTCGCGGGCCTTCGCGCGCGGCGCCGCGGCCCGCGGCGCGGATGTCACCGAGATCGGCCTGTGCTCCACCGACGAGCTGTACTTCGCCAGCGGCGCCCTGGGGCTGCCGGGCGCGATGTTCACCGCCTCGCACAACCCGGCCCGGTACAACGGGATCAAGATGTGCCGGGCGGGTGCGGCGCCGGTCGGGCAGGACACCGGGCTGGCCGACATCCGGGCGCTGGTGGAGCGGTGGGCCGACGAGGGCGCCCCGGAGCCGGTCGCCGCCACCGGCAGCGTCACCCGGCGCGACGTCCTCGGCGACTACGCGGCCCATCTGCGCGGCCTGGTCGACCTGAGCGGTATCCGTCCGCTGAAGGTCGTGGTGGACGCGGGCAACGGCATGGGCGGCCACACCGTGCCGACGGTCTTCGAGGGGCTGCCGCTCGAACTGGACGCCATGTACTTCGAGTTGGACGGCTCGTTCCCCAACCACGAGGCCAATCCGCTGGATTCGAAGAACATCGTCGACCTCCAGGCGCGGGTCCGCGAGACCGGCGCGGACCTCGGTCTCGCCTTCGACGGGGACGCGGACCGCTGTTTCGTCGTCGACGAGAACGGCGACCCGGTCTCCCCGTCCGCGATCACCGCCCTGGTCGCCGCGCGTGAGCTGGGCAAGCACCCCGGCGGCACGGTCATCCACAACCTGATCACCTCCTGGTCGGTGCCGGAGGTCGTCAAGGAGTGCGGCGGCACGCCGGTGCGGACCCGGGTGGGGCACTCGTTCATCAAGGAGGAGATGGCGAAGACCGGCGCCATCTTCGGCGGTGAACACTCCGCGCACTACTACTTCCGCGACTTCTGGAACGCCGACACCGGGATGCTCGCCGCGATGCACGTCCTGGCGGCCCTCGGCGGGCAGGACGGGCCGCTGTCGCGGCTGGTCGCGGAGTACGACCGGTACGCGGGCTCCGGCGAGATCAACAGCACCGTCGACGACCAGGCGGGCCGGCTCGCCGCGATCCGGGCCGCCTACGAGGGCCGTGCCGGCGTCACCCTCGACGAGCTGGACGGACTGACGGTCACCGGCGGTGACTGGTGGTTCAACGTCCGTGCCTCGAACACCGAGCCGCTGCTGCGGCTGAACGTCGAGGCCCGCGACGCCGCCACCACCGTCCGGGTCCGCGACGAGGCCCTGGCGATCATCCGCGGCTGAACCCCGCCACCGAGGGGGCGGGCGGCGGCGCCGTCCCTGCCGCCCGCACCCCCGTGCACCACCCCGAATCCCCGCCGAGCAGGCCCCCGCACCCCGTACGGCGGTACGCTGGCCACGCCGCAACCGCCCCGAAGGAGCAGTCTCCATGCCGGTCGAAGCCAGCCTGATCCAGATCCTTGCCTGCCCGGCATGCCACGCCCCGCTCCAGGACCGGACCGGAGACTCCTCGGGTCCCGCCGCCGACCCCGAGCTGCGCTGCACCTCCGGCGACTGCGGCCTCGCCTACCCCGTCCGGGACGGCATCCCCGTACTCCTCGTCGACGAGGCCCGCCGCCCCGCCTGACCGGGCACCGCCGGTCCGCCCGGCACCGCCCGGCACACCCCCGCCCGACCCGGCGAATCGGAGGCCGCGCCCACCATGCTCGACGAGTCACTCCTCGACACCCCTGACGCACTGGCGGGCGCCGACCGCTTCGGCCTGCTGCGCGGCGTCGCCGAATCCGGCGCCCGGGTCCGCACCGCCGCCCGCAGCGCCGCCGAGTCCGGCATCCCCGAGCTCACCCCCGACGGGCGGCCCCGCGCCGTCCTCGTCGCCGGCCCCGGCCCCGCTGCGGCCGGTGTGGCGGACCTCCTCAGGGCACTCGGCGGCGGCAACTGCCCCGTCACCCACCTCCAGCCCACCGGCGTCGCCCCGCTGCCCGGCGCCCTGCGCTGGACGCTCCCCGGCTGGGCCGGCCCCCTGGACCTGCTGCTGCTCCCCGGCCCGGACGCCGCCGACCCCGGCCTCGCCGAGCTGGTCGAGCAGGCGGCCCGCCGCGGCTGCGCCGTCGTCGCCGTCACCCCGGCCGGTGGCCCGCTCGCCGAAGCCGTCACCCAGGCCCGCGGCCTCGCCGTCCCCCTGGCGACCACCCCCTACGACGCCGAGTTCGACGTCGAGGGCGCCCCGCCCGCCGCCCCCGGCACCCTCTGGTCGGTACTCATCCCGCTGCTCGCGCTCGCCGACCGGATCGGCCTGCTCAAGGCCCCGCCGGAGACCCTGTCCGCGCTCGCCGACCGCCTCGACCAGCTCGCCGAACGCTGCGGCCCGGCCATCCCCACCTACACCAACCCCGGCAAGACCCTCGCCGCCGACCTCGCCGACGCGCTCCCGCTGATCTGGACCGAAGGCACCGTCGCCGGCGCCGTCGGCCGGCACTTCGCCACCGAACTCGCCGGACTGGCTGGCCGCCCCGCCCTCGCCGCCGAGCTGCCCGAAGCCCTCGCCACCCACCGCACCCTGCTGGCCGGTGCCCTGGCCGCCGGCGCCGACCCGGACGACTTCTTCCGCGACCGTGTCGAACAGCCCGCCGCGCTGCACGCCAGGGTCGTGCTGCTGCGCGACGGCGAGCCCGGCCCGCTGTCCGCCACCCGCGCCGCCCAGGCCCTCGCCGAGGAGCGCGACACCGCCGTCAGCGAGCTGGAGGCCGACACCGGAAGCGACCTGGAGAAGGCCGCTGAGCTACTGGCCATCGTGGATTTCGCCGCCGTTTACCTGGCGCTCGCCGGGACCGAGTGACCTTTGACGGCTGGCCCGCACCCGCGGGCCCGTAGCAGCACAGCACGTCCCACTGTCAGGAAGCAGCCGCCCCATGGACCGCCTCGCCAACACCGTGCGCCCCTACGCCTGGGGCTCCGCCACCGCGCTCCCGGAGCTCCTGGGCACCGCGCCGACCGGCGAACCCCAGGCCGAGATGTGGATGGGCGCCCACCCCGGCGCCCCCTCCCGCATCGACCGCGGCACCGGCCCCGTCTCCCTGGCAGAGGTCATCGACGCCGCCCCCGAGGCCGAACTGGGTGCCGACACCGTCCGCGCCTTCGGCCCCCGGCTGCCCTTCCTGCTCAAACTGCTCGCCGCCGGCTCCCCGCTCTCGCTCCAGGTCCACCCCGACCTGACGCAGGCCGCGGCGGGCTTCGCCGACGAGGAGCGGCGCGGCGTCCCCATCGACGCCGGGCACCGCAACTACAAGGACGCCAACCACAAGCCCGAACTCATCGTCGCGCTCACCCCCTTCGACGGCCTGTGCGGCTTCCGCCACCCGGCGCAGACCGCGGACCTCCTGGAGGGCCTGGGCGTCGACGACCTCAAGCCCTACGTCGACATCCTGCGCGCCAGCCCCGAGGAGGACGCGCTGCGCGAGGTGCTCACCGCCGTCCTCGGCGCCGAGCACCACGCCATCGCCGGGACCGTCGAGCACACCGCCGTCGCCGCCGGCCGGCTGGCCGCCGAGGGCGGCCCGCACGCCGACGCCTACGCCACCTGCGCCGGCCTCGCCCACCACTACCCGGGCGACCCCGGCGTCCTCGCCGCCATGCTGCTCAACCACGTCCGGCTCCAGCCCGGCGAGGCCCTCTTCCTCGGCGCCGGCATCCCGCACGCCTACCTCAGCGGCCTCGGCGTCGAGCTGATGGCCAACTCCGACAACGTGCTGCGCTGCGGCCTGACCCCCAAGCACGTGGACGTGCCGGAGCTGTTGCGGGTGGTCCGCTTCGAGGCCGGCGACGCGGGCGTGCTGCGCCCCGAGGAAACCGACGGCGAGGAGGTCTACGAGACCCCCGTCGACGAGTTCCGCCTCTCCCGCCTCGTACCGGCCCCCGGCGCCGCACCGCACCCGCTCGCCGCCCGTACGCCGCAGATCCTGCTGTGCACGGCGGGCACCGTCGAACTGCGGGACGCCGAGGCCGATTCGGCGACCGGGGCCGGGGCCGGGACCGGGGCCGCGGCCGGGGCCGGTGGTGCCGGGCTGACCCTGGCGCCCGGTGAGTCCGCCTTCGTACCGGCCGGCGAGCGGATCACGGTCTCCGGAGACGGCACGCTGTTCCGCGCGACAGTGGTGGCTTGAGCAGGAGCGGCCGGTGGCCTGAGCCGGAGCGGCCGGTGGCCGGAAAGCCCGTCCGGCCGTCCGGAAACCGTCCGCCAGGTGGCCTCCTGGCAGACGCCCCGCGCCGGGCTGCAACAATGACCGCCGCACGGCATTAAAGGCTCGGTAAAGCGGTGGAGCACCGTCGACGGAAGGGACTTGCGGCACCTATGAGCGCATCAGGCGGGACAAAGGCGATCGTTGCGGCGCTGGGCGCCAACCTGGCGATCGCCGCAGCGAAGTTTGTGGCCTTCGCCTTCAGCGGCTCGTCATCGATGCTGGCCGAAGGCGTGCACTCGGTCGCCGACTCCGGCAACCAGGGCCTGCTGCTGCTCGGCGGCAAGAAGGCCAAGCGCGCGGCGACCGCCGAGCACCCCTTCGGTTACGGCCGCGAGCGCTACATCTACGGCTTCCTGGTCTCCATCGTCCTCTTCACCATCGGCGGCGTCTTCGCGCTCTACGAGGGCTACGAGAAGATCCACGACCCGCACGAGCTGGACAACTGGTACTGGCCGGTCGGCGTCCTGGTCTTCGCGATCATCGCCGAGGGCTTCTCCTTCCGTACGGCCATCAAGGAGTCCAACGAGCTGCGCGGCAAGCAGACCTGGGCCCAGTTCGTGCGCCGCGCCAAGGCCCCCGAGCTGCCGGTCGTGCTGCTGGAGGACTTCGGCGCCCTGGTCGGTCTGGTCCTCGCACTGGGCGGCGTCGGCCTGACCCTCGCCACCGGCGACGGCATCTGGGACGGCATCGGCACCATGTGCATCGGCGCGCTGCTGGTGCTGATCGCCCTGGTCCTGGCCGCGGAGACCAAGTCGCTGCTGCTGGGCGAGGCGGCCGGCCCCGAGCAGATCGCCAAGATCCGCGCGGCGCTCGTCGACGGCGACGTCGTCACCCGCGTCATCCACATGCGTACCCTCCACCTCGGCCCCGACGAACTGCTGGTCGCCGCCAAGATCGCGGTGCAGCACGACGACACCGCCACCGAGATCGCCCACGCCATCAACGCCGCCGAGGCCCGCATCCGCGAGGCCGTACCGATCGCCCGGGTCATCTACCTGGAGCCGGACATCTACAACGAGGCAGCCGCCACGGCGGGCACCGACCCGTCGAAGACCCCGGGCGAGTAGTAGAGCGCGGGGACGGGGCGCGGGGCCGGGAGCGACTCGACCCGAGCTGCCGGGAGCGACCTCACAGGCCCGTCTGCCCGCACCATCACCACAGAGCGCGGCAAGGCCCCCACACTCCTGAGGAGTGTGGGGGCCTTCGCCGTTCGGGGAAGCGGCGGGGGCCTCTGGCGTGGTTGCCATGAGCGTGTGGGCGGGGCTTTGGTCGTACGCCTACGAGTGCGGGGGCTTCGGCCGCACCCCCCCCCGCGAGGGCGAGGGCGTTGGCCTTCCTCCCCGCGACCGGGGTCTTCGCGGTACTGCTTGCGAGCGGGGGAGTCCTTCGAAGTGCTCCCCGCGACCACGGGGGACTTCGCCGCACTTCCTACGAGCGTGAGGGCTTTCGCCGTCCGCCCTACGAGCGGCGAGGTCCCTCGCCGTCCTCCCCACAGGAGCGAGGGCCCCCGCCGTACGCCCCGGCTCTCACCCAGCTTCTAGCCCCGCCCCACCGGCCAACCCCGCGGCCCACCACGGGAATACCGCCCCACCCCCGCGACGTTGTCGGCCCCGAGGGGGCCCGCGCCACCCCTACGGGATGCGTTCGCCCCCGCCCTACTGGATCTCCCCGAGAACCCGCAGAATCGCCGCCTCGTCCTCCGCCTCCTGCAGCCGGGCCCGGAAGTCCGCGTCCATCAACTTCCGCGACAGCAGCGCCAGGATGCGCAGATGCTCGTCCCCGGCCGCCGCCTCCGGCACCGAGATCATGAAGAGCAGCTTGGCGCGTGTGCCGTCGAGCGCCCCCAGTCAATACCGTCCGCGGACCGCGCGAACCCGACGACCGGAGCAGTCACCGCGTCCGTCTTGGCGTGCGGGATGGCGATCTCCTCACCGAGCCCGGTCGTGCCCTGCTCCTCACGGGCCAGCGCCACCCGGACCAGCTCGTCGACGTCCGCCACCTTTCCCGTGCCGGCCACCAGCTCGGCCATCTCCCGTATCGCCGCCTCCTTCTCGTCGGCGTCGAGCTGCGTCTTGACGGTCTGCCCGGTGAGATAGCCGGAGAGCACCTCGGCGCCGTGGCCCGTGCCGAGGCCGCCGCCGTTACCGGAACCCCCGCCGTTACCGTCACCCCCGTCGCTACCGACACCCTCGCCGACGCTGACCTCGCCCGCCGTGACAGCGGTGCCTACAGCCGAGCCCGCCGCCTCCTGCACCGAACCGGCACCGGCCACCGGAGCACCAGCCGCACCGACCGGCCCCGAATCCGCCCCCGCCGGATCTGAACCCACCACCGCAGCAACGGAATCCACCCCCGCCCCCGTACGCGACGGCAACCCAGCACCACCAACGGCTCCAGCGCCACCAACGGCCCCAACACCGCCAACGGCCCCAGCACCGCCAACGGCCCCAGCACCGCCAACGGCTCCGGCACCCCCAGCCACCACCACCGTCTCCCCACCAGCAGCCACAGCCGCCGCCGAGCCCCCGCCGCCGGCAACCCCGGCACCCGCCCCGAGTCCGCCAACGGCACCAGCCGCCACCCGCCCCCCGGCTTTCCGCCGCTCCGCCACGTCCACCAGCGCCACCGTGGCCAGCGCCGTGACCACCGAGCCGGCCACCACGGCGAGGAAGAACGCCGGGACGCCGCCGACCGCACCCAGCACCGCGACGATCGGCCCGCCGTGCGGCACCGCATCCGTCACCCCGGTCATCCCCGCGAGGGCACCGGCCACCGCACCACCGAGCATGTTCGCCGGGATCACCTGCGCGGGCCGCGCAGCGGCGAACGGAATCGCGCCCTCCGATATCCCGAAGAGCCCCATGAACAGCGCCGCCATACCCGTCTCCCGCTCCTGCTCGGAGTAGAGGCGGCGACGGACCAGCGTGGCCAGCCCCTGGCCGAGCGGCATCACCGGGATCGCCGCGGCGCACATGCCCATCACGGTCTGGTTGCCGGACGCGATCAGCCCCGCGCCGAACAGGAACGCGGTCTTGTTGACCGGCCCGCCCATATCGAACGCGATCATGAGGCCGAGGAGCGCGCCGAGCAGAATCGCACTGGACCCGGTCATCCCGCCGAGCCAGCCGGTGAGATGGGTGAACACCCAGGAGATGGGCCTGCCGATCACGTAGATGAAGAACAGCCCGAGCGCCGTCGTCGACACGATGGGGATCACGATGATCGGCATGATCGGCCGGGCGAACTTCGGCACCTCGACCTTCTTGATCCACTGCACCAGATAGCCGGCCAGGAAGCCGGTGACGATCGCCCCGATGAAGCCCGCACCCGCCTTCGAGTCGTACAGCGAGCCGGTGTTGGCTATCCAGCCGCCGATCATGCCCGGCACCAGCGCGGGCCGGTCGCCGATCGCATAGGCGATATAGCCGGACAGCACCGGCACCATCAGCGTGAAGCCGATGACGCCGATGTCGTTGACGTGCTTCCAGAACGATCCGTCGGGGATCACCAGACCGCCGTCGGCCTGCGGATGCCCGCCCAGTGCCAGCGAGACCGCGATCAGCAGACCCCCGACCACCACGAACGGGATCATGTAACTGACGCCGTTCATCAGCGCCTTGTACGTGACGCTGCGCTCCTTGCCGCCGCCGGCACCCCCGGGAGCCGGAGCCGCGCCGGTACCACCCGCTCCGGCTCCGGCGCCCTCGCCCCCGTACACCGGCGCGTTCCGTACCCGCTCCATCAGCCGCTCGGGGTGGCGGATGCCCTCGGCGACCCCGACCGCCAGGACCCGCTTGCCGACGAACCGGCTGCGGTCGACGTCCTTGTCCGCGGCGATGATGACCGCGTCCGCATCCCTGACATCGTTGTCAGACAGTTCATTCTCAGCCCCGATGGAACCCTGCGTCTCCACCTTTATCTCGTGCCCGAGGGCCCGGGCCGCCTGGGCCAGCTTCTCCGCGGCCATGTACGTGTGGGCGATCCCGGTCGGACAGGCGGTCACTGCGAGCAGCTTCAGCCCCCGCCCGCTCGCCCCCGCGCCCTTGAGGGGCTCAGCTGGACTGGTGGTCACGTGGCTCTCCTTAGGAACGTGCGCGCGGTCGTGCAAGTGGTTCCGCGCTCCAGGCATCCTGCATGACCGCGCAGCGCCCGCAAACCCCCTGCGGCACCCCGGTCCGCGGCAGCCGGAACTCCGGCCGCAGACCCCCCGGAACCCCTTATTCACCGGCGGCCCCCGCGTCTTTTCTTGGCCGGGACGGCACCGGACCGGCCCCTCCGGGCTGGGGTTCACCGGGCCGATCGGTGTAGATTCGTGACCAGTGCCAGACGTCGCTGCTGATGGCGGTCGGGCGGTCCGTACCGCGGACCGGCCGAGGGAGAGAGGGCCTCCGACGGACTGCGCTGCGGCCAGGGGGAGAGGTGCGTCCGCTTCCGCGTACGCTCGAACTTCCCCCGTGGTAGCTGGGGGACCCCAGCCCGCGCCGCAGACTGCCCGCCCATCCACCTCGACGCTCGAGGAGCAGCACGCATGACGACAGCAGCCACCGGCCAGGACTTCAAGGTCGCCGACCTGTCCCTCGCCGCTTTCGGCCGCAAGGAGATCACCCTCGCCGAGCACGAGATGCCCGGTCTGATGGCGATCCGCAAGGAGTACGCCGCCGCCCAGCCGCTGGCCGGTGCCCGCATCACCGGGTCCCTGCACATGACCGTGCAGACCGCGGTCCTGATCGAGACCCTGGCCGCCCTGGGCGCCGAGGTCCGCTGGGCGTCCTGCAACATCTTCTCCACCCAGGACCACGCTGCCGCGGCGATCGCGGTGGGCCCGAACGGCACGCCCGACGCGCCGCAGGGCATCCCGGTCTTCGCCTGGAAGGGCGAGTCCCTGGAGGAGTACTGGTGGTGCACGGAGCAGGCGCTGACCTGGCCGAACTCGCCCACCGGCGGCCCGAACATGATCCTCGACGACGGCGGCGACGCCACGCTCCTGGTCCACAAGGGCGTCGAGTACGAGAAGGCCGGCAAGGTCCCCGCGATCGAGACCGCGGAGAGCGACGAGCACCGCGCCATCCTGGAGCTGCTCACCCGCACGCTGGGCGAGTCTCCGCAGAAGTGGACGAACCTGGCCTCCGAGATCCGTGGTGTGACCGAGGAGACCACCACCGGCGTGCACCGTCTCTACGAGATGCACCGCGACGGTGACCTGCTCTTCCCGGCGATCAACGTGAACGACGCCGTGACCAAGTCGAAGTTCGACAACAAGTACGGCTGCCGCCACTCCCTGATCGACGGCATCAACCGCGCCACCGACGTCCTCATCGGCGGCAAGACCGCCGTGGTCTGCGGCTACGGCGACGTCGGCAAGGGCTGCGCCGAGTCGCTGCGCGGCCAGGGCGCCCGGGTCATCGTCACCGAGATCGACCCGATCTGCGCCCTGCAGGCGGCGATGGACGGCTACCAGGTCACCACCCTGGACGACGTCGTCGAGACCGCCGACA
Source organism: Streptomyces sp. NPDC048612 (assembly GCF_043199295.1). Classification (NCBI taxonomy): domain Bacteria; kingdom Bacillati; phylum Actinomycetota; class Actinomycetes; order Kitasatosporales; family Streptomycetaceae; genus Streptomyces; species Streptomyces sp. NPDC048612. The sequence goes on along the minus strand of NZ_JBICVV010000038.1, from coordinate 4,320 downwards.
TCTTCGTCACCACGACGGGCAACAAGGACATCATCATGGCGTCGCACATGGCGCGGATGAAGCACCAGGCGATCGTCGGCAACATCGGCCACTTCGACAACGAGATCGACATGGCCGGTCTCGCGCAGCTCGAGGGCATCGTCAAGGACGAGGTCAAGCCGCAGGTGCACACCTGGACCCACCCGGACGGCAAGGTCCTGATCGTGCTGTCCGAGGGCCGTCTGCTCAACCTGGGCAACGCCACCGGTCACCCCTCCTTCGTAATGTCCAACTCGTTCGCGGACCAGACGCTGGCCCAGATCGAGCTGTTCACCAAGCCCGAGGAGTACCCGACCGACGTCTACGTGCTGCCCAAGCACCTCGACGAGAAGGTCGCCCGGCTCCACCTCGACGCGCTCGGCGTCAAGCTCACCGAGCTGCGCCCCGAGCAGGCCGCCTACATCGGCGTCCAGGTCGAGGGCCCGTACAAGCCCGACCACTACCGCTACTGATTCAGCGGCGGTCACCGGCCGGTCAGCTCCCCTGATCGCCCGGCGACCGGCCCCAGCAGCCGGTGACACCAGGCCCTCGCCCCTCACGGCGGGGGCCTGGCCCGTAAGGTCCCCGTACCGAACCGCCATCCCCGACTCACCGGCCCGCGTCGCCGGCCGAAGGACTGCACCCCCATGCCCCGCGGCCACTACTCCCTCCACGACCCGCACGATCACACCCCCCTCGGTGAAGAGCACTTCCACTGCGCCACCGGCCCCTCCGGCTGGCGCTACGTCTCCCAGATCGTCAACCCCTCCGGCGACCACACCGGCTCCGTCGACCTCACCCTCGACGAACTCGGCCGCCCCCTCCGCCTCGAACTGCACGCCTCCGCCTGGCAGGTCCGCGGCGCCGCCCTGGAGGGCGTCACCTGGGTACGCACCGACCCGACCGGCGAACACGCCACCGAAGGCAACGTCCCCGCCCATGCCTTCACCGGCGCGTCCCCCGCGTTCCTCATCGCCACCGCCCGCCTGCTGCGCCCCGCCCTCGGCGCCGGCGCCGTCCGCACCCGCCTCGTCGCCTTCACACCCCCCGTCCTCGCCCCCCGCACGCTCGACCAGTCCTGGGCCCTGCTGAAAAGCACACCACACGCCACTGACAACGCCCCGCTCATCGCAGACGAATACCAGGTCAACGACCTGGAGACCGGCGAACAGCACACCGTTCACATCGCCGGCGACGTGGTCCTCGCCGCACCCGGCATCGAACTCGAATCCCTCGAGTCCCCACCGTCGACCTTCTCCTGAACCACTGCCCCTGCTCCGCCGCCCGTCCCCTCCCGCGCGCATCGCCAGCGCCACCCCGAACGGGCCGGAGGCCGTGCAGTCGCCGTGACGACGCACGCCACACACCAGCTGAGCGCCGACACGCAGCCACCGCCGTCCCGGCCACTCCGGCCCACCCCCTCGGCAGCCAACTGCGGTCACCCCCTGACCCAACCGAGCCCCCCCGGCCCCTCGCGCCCCCTCAGCTCCACGTACGCCTCAAGAACGGCGGCCCCACCACACCCCCTCAGGGCCAGACACCAGCCTCTACGCGCTCACCGCCGCCCTGCGCGGAAGCGGACAGCGGCCCCATCGCCACGCTCCCGACACACCCCACCGGCACACCTGGCCACGCCCCCTCACCGGCCGCCTGACACCGGCACCCTCACACCGGCGGCGCAAACCCCGTACGCGGCGGCCGCTCACTTCCGCCGCCCCTCTGATCGCCGGCACGGCCCCGCCCCGGCGCCCCCGCGAGCCCGACACCATCACCACGCATCACCCCGTCACCGGCCACAGCCCCCGAGCTGCCCCCGGGCGGAGCCCAGCCCACGCCCCCAGCCGGCGTCACACCCCCACCCCCGGATGCCACGACATCCCCCACCGCCTCCACGGGCGCGGCCGACGTCCACGGCCCACCGGCCCGAGCACCGCCCTCACCGGGCGCACTGTCTCCCGCCCCCACAGCAGCCGCCCCGACGGCCTCCGACGTCCCGCCAAGACCTGCCGACCCACCACCCGCCGCACCCAAGGCAGCTGCCCCGAACGCCCGCTGCGACTCCCGCGCCTGCCGTTCCCCGGCCACCGCCGCCAGATAGGCCGCCGGATGCACCCCCGCAGGCCCCGGCACCCCGGTGAACCCGCGCAAGTCCTCCGCCAGCCGCTCCGCCATCGCCGCGCCGACCTGCGGGTCCAGCTGTCCCGTCCGCGCCAGGTACTGCCGCACCGTCAGCCACCACCCATCGGGCACCCGCGAAAGGTCCAGCGCCCCGAGCTCCGCGACCAGCCACGGCGGCGGTGCCGGCAGCGCCGCCCCGGCCTCCGCCACAGGCATCCGCTCCCGTATGACCAGCGTCCCGGAGAACACGTCACCCAGCCGACGCCCCCGCGCCGACACCAGCGAGGCGATGGCCGCCACCACCCCCATGGTCATCACGATCTCGATGGTCCCCATGGCCCCGCGCACCAGCGCATGCCGGAACCGGATCGGCCCGCCGTCCTCCCGGACGACCCGCAGCCCGCAGAGCAGCTTTCCCAGCGACCGCCCCTGGCTCAGCGTCTCGACGACGATCGGAATCCCGACCTGCACCAGCACGAACGTCGCCACCGATACGGCCGCCATCGCCGCGCTGTCCATGGACGAGGTCGCGCCCACCAGCATCAGCGAGATGCCGATGTAGAGCACCCAGGCCACGGCCACATCGACCGCCACCGCCAGCCCCCGGCTCGGCAGCCTGGCCGGCCGCAGCCCGAGCACCACCGCTTCACCCGTGACGAGTTCCCTCACGCCGTGCCCCACTCCCTCTCGATCCCCGAACTCCCGCCCACCCCACGCCGGACACGGCCAGTCTGCCAAGCTGACCCGGCACTCACCCACGGCGCTGCGAGGAGCGACATACATGGACCTCGATGTCTTCGTCACGGCTCACGGCGCCGAATGGGACCGGCTCGAATCACTGCTGCGCCGCAAGCGCCGCCTCACGGGAGCCGAGGCCGACGAACTGGTCGCCCTCTACCAACGCACCACCACGCACCTCTCCCTCCTCCTGTCCAGCGCCCCCGACCCCGCGCTGACCAGCCGCCTCACCTCCCTCGTGGCCCGCGCCCGCAGTACGGTCACCGGTGCCCGCAAGGCCTCCTGGCGCGACACCGCCCGCTTCTTCACCACGGCCTTCCCGGCAGCCGTCTACCGCCTGCGCCACTGGTGGATACCCACGGCGATCCTCTCCACCGCGATCGCCGCCCTCATGGGCTGGTGGATAGCCGCACACCCCGAGGTCCAGGCAGCCATCGGCGCCCCGGAGGACCTGCGCGCCATGACCCGCCCCGGAGGCCAGTACGAGACCTACTACTCCAGCCACCCGGCCGCGTCCTTCGCCGCCCAGGTATGGACGAACAACGCCCAGGCCGTCGCCCTGTGCCTCGTCTTCGGCGCTTTCGCCGGCCTTCCCGTCCTGTGGGTCCTCTTCCAGAACATGCTCAACCTCGGCGTGGGCATCGGCCTGATGTCCTCAGCGGGCCGCCTCGACACCTTCCTCGGCCTGATCCTTCCGCACGGACTCCTGGAACTGACCGCCGTATTCGTCGCCGCAGGCATAGGCCTCCGCCTGGGCTGGACCCTCATCGACCCCGGACCGCGCACCCGTCGTACGGCCCTCGCGGAAGAAGGCCGCTCCGCCCTCGGCGTCGCCCTCGGACTCGCCGCCGTCCTCTTCGTATCCGGCGCCCTCGAAGGCTTCGTCACCCCTTCCGGCCTCCCCACTTGGGCCCGCATCGGCATCGGCATAGCCGCCGAACTGGGCTTTCTCCTGTACGTCTACGTCGTGGGCGGCCGCGCCGTACGGGCCGGAGCCACCGGCGACGTCGACCTCGCCGACCGCGAAGCCGCTCTCCCGACCGCCGCGTGATGTGCATCCAGCCCTGCTGGCCTGCTAATCTTCCCTTCGCCCCAGAAGCCCGTTGACACAGGCATCAGGGGGAGGTAGATTCGAACGGTTGCAACGAACTGGACAGGTTCATCCGCAACGAGTTAGTCTCTTCTCCGCTTCGGCTGGAACTTCAATTCGGCGAAGCGCAACCGACCACTTACCGGAAGCCCCGGCCCGTTAATTCGGCCGAACTCCTTCTGATAAAGTCGGAAAAGCCAAATGGCAACCCCCTCCGACGGGGATTCGGAAACGAATTCGGACCGGCAACGGAACGAAATCGGATCTGCTAGAGTCGGAAAGGCCGAAAAGCGAAAGCGAAGCGGCCGCCCCGCTCCGACAGGGGCCAGAGACGGAAACGGATCTGGTAGAGTCGG
>NZ_JBICVV010000037.1:0-52005 GCF_043199295.1 Streptomyces sp. NPDC048612 | reverse complement strand
GCTCGCGGACCGCTACCGTGCGGGAGTCGTCCTGGCCTCCCTGATTCTCTGGCTCCGTGAAGCGGCCAGGTAATTATTTGTCAGACAGGCTCTAGCACGGGCTGGAGGATGAGAAGCGAGTAGTGCCTGAGACCTTCCCCGTGGGCGAGGAGACCTGGCAGCTCACCGACCTGACGGGTTGGCCGAGCGAGGACGACTGGACCGTGGTGCTGCACCGCGTCGCGGCCGCCCCGGGCTGAGCACACGTACGCGAAGCAGGCCCCTATCCGGCCCGGCCTGCCGCGCCTCCGTTAACGTCTCGAGGTGTCGGCAGGCACGCGTACCGACGGTCGCGAGGGCGGTACACACGAGGGGGGTACAGGCGTACGCGCTGCGACCTGCGGCCCAACGGGCACGCCGGATCGGACGGCGAGAACGGCCGCGACAGGCAAGACGGGGAGGCAGTACCGGAGCATGGGCCGGCGCTACGAAGTGGACCGATACACCGTCGAGTTGGACGACGACCTCCGGGTCGTCTATCGCAATCCACGCGGTAAGACGCTTCAGCAGGTACCCGACTGGCTCGCGGACAGCCACAGCGCGCGCCGGCTGTACCGGCTGCGGCGGGCGCTGAAGGCACACCGCGAGCAGGCGCGCGTGCTGGCCGAATCCTGGGCCGGGGCGGGCACGCGCGTGCCCATGGCCCTCGCCGAGTCCGACATCGTGTGGCGCGAGGCACTCGACGACGCCGGGGTGGAACCGGTGAAAGACCCGCTCGCGCCGGATGCCGACGAGGCGATGCTGGTTGCGCGGACGTACGTCCATCCCGACGACCACACCATGACGCTCCTCCTGGACACCCCCTTCGCACGCCACTGGGACGTGCTGCTGGCGTCGCGGGAGGAGTGGGCGCTGACGGACACGTTCGCGACCGGCATCCGGGCTGCTCCGGGAGAGACCGGGGGCACCGAGGGCACCGAGGGCACCGACCTCCCGTTCCCCGAGCGGCTGATGGCGGCACACCCCGGCCAGGAACAGGCGGTCCTGGAAGCGGCCTACGCCTTCGGCTGGAGCCTCTGGGGCAGCCCGAGTCTCTACAAGTTCCTCCTGGACAACGATCTGGAGGACCTGGCCGCGACGGCACCCAGGTTCCTCCCCGCGTTCCTCGACGAACTCGCCGACCTATGCCTGAGGGAAGGCGGAAAGCACAAGCAGTACTCCACCGGGTACTTCACGCGCGCAAGGAACGCCGAACGTGAGCAGCACTCCGAGCCCGACGAACACTGGCTCGACGCCCGCTACGCCACCTTCGCGGACCATGGAGCGCTGGCCGGCGGGGCGGTACGCGCGCGTGCCAAGGAACTGGCCCCCGAGGCGCGGTGGTCTCACCGGACCAACTCAGGCGATTCCGCGACACCCTGGTACGACGCGTGCACACGCCCGACGACCTGTGTCCAGGCATGGTCGCGGACCTGCGCAAGGTGGCCCGGGCGGCGGGCGCGCATCCCGAGGGCGAGGTGGCCGCGCTGCTTGAGGGCATCGTGCCGACGATCGGGCTGTGCGCGGGTGACACGGACAAGTTCTGGGTCGACGCCCTGAAGGGGAAGGCCCTGGAGCTGCTGGCCGAGCGACGCCCGGAGACGGTGCACGACGTTCTGCGGCTGGCCCCCGACGACGCGAGCAGTGCGGAGAAGTGGCTGTCTCTGCTCCAACGGAGCGGCGCCCTGGCCCAGTTGACGGGCGAGCGCCCGGGGCTCCCCGTCGGCGAGGCCGCCCGCCTGCTGCACGACTGGCTGGCGAGCGAGCCGACGTCGCGTGTGCGCAGTGACGAGCTGTACGACCTGGCGGTGCGCCTCGCCCCGCGCCTGGCGGCGGACGCCGTCCCGGTGCGCCTGCCCTGTCCCGACCCCGATCCCGCGTCCGGCCGCAGGCGGGCCCTCATCCCGCTCGACCTGGCGGACGAACTTCTCGAACACGGGGTTCCGTTGGCCGACCCTCCGCCGAGACTGGGCGGCCCGGGCGCCGCCAACATGCTCGTCCACCGGCGCCCGCACCTGACCTGGCTGCTCGCCGACCCGCGCTTCGCCCGCGAGCTGCGCAAGGCGCTCGACGCCGAACTCGAACTGGTGGGGCTGCCGGAGGCAGGGATTTCGTACCACCATCACTACCGCCCGCATCGCGCCACCGAACTCGGCAGCTGGCAGAGCACCCCCGGCATCTGCCGCACACCCTTGGGCCGTGAGGCGCTGCACGCCTGGCTGGACCGCCAACGCGCACGCCTGCGCGCAGGCCTCGACCTGAACGGGCTCGTCCGCGTACTCGCCCCCTTCGTGCACGTCGGCGGGGTCGTCGACGAGCTGCTCAAGGACGAGGCGGCGGCGCGGGAGTTCGCGGCTGTGGACGTGGCCGCGCTGGTCATGGCCGACCTTCCGCTCCAGGCGGACCGGCCGGCGGTCGAAGCCCTGATGGCCACGATGAGCCCCCGGGACCTGTTCGGCACCAGGCCCATGTCTGACCTGCGCACACGGATCGACGAGACCCTGCCCGACCTGATCGAGCCACAGGGCCGCCCAGGCCTGGAAGGCGCTCCAGACGGGGGTCAACTGCCAGGAGGGGCTGAGGCGTGTTGTCGGTCGCCTCTCCGGCTGACGCGCCGACACGGACGCGTCGCTTGCTGTGTCACTCGTTGTGGAGGACGTACGACCAGGCGGGCTGGTCACCCGCCCCTCTCATCCGCACCCTCCCATAATCCGGAAGTTCGAGCGGGTTGACGCCTTGACCAATTTGCATGCTACTCGGGCGGCAGTGGCTGCTCTTCGCCATCCTCAAACAGGTATCGAAACATCTCCTGCAGATAGGAATACAGCGCTTCCTCGCTATCAAACTCGATGTCCGTGATTCTTTCATAGTCGGCTGTCGAGATTTCGCGATTGCTCAGTACGGACTTCAGACCTTCTCGTACGCCCTCAACATACCCCGGGCTGAATGCATGCAGAGTTGGACGCAGGGTTGCGCTGGAATCGTACGCCTGCTCATGGTCGAGGTAGACCTTGATGAATCTTTCGAGTTCCCCGTTCACCGAATGCCCCCTACTACGGACGACGTCCGGGGGCGGGGTTTGCGTGCATTGAAACCAACTCCCGCTCGCCGTCGACAAGTCGATACACTGGATCTATGGTGCCGGTGAATTTCGATAGAATCCATCAAACCGCTCATGCCCCTCGCCTTCGAAGATATTCGCAATGAGCACCTCTGTGTCCGGGGGTTCGCCGTCGTTGATGACTCGGTCGCGTACGCATTCGTCCGTTCCAGCCATGCCCTCGGCACCCTTGAGAAGTGCTGCGCAGGGGCCGACCCACCCTGTGCGTATCACCGGACACACAATCCGTGGTTCTTCCGGCCGCTCAACCGGCTTGCTTTGGCGCAGAGCCATTCCCATGCCGGAGCCTGCTCAGCGGCCCTTCTGGTCCCTCAACTCCCTTGCGCCACAGTGCTGTAGCAGATATCCGGCCCAGAGCCGCCCAGCCCTTAGCCATTGGGCCGACGCATGCTGCGGTACAACTCGATGGCGGAGTCCGGCGGAAAGTTGGGGACATAGGTGACGGCTCCGTCCCTTTTGGAGATGACCATGTGGCTTCCCCCCAACGACGCCTGAGTGCCGGGCGGTGGCGGGGGCATGACGGCGTGGATGAGGAATCCGATGTCGAACTCCACCACGTACAACAGCGCCGGGTTTCCTTCCAGATCCAGTACTTCGAATCGGGCGCGAGCGGCGTCCAGTGCCTCTTCGGCAGTGGCGGGGATGGGCTGTACGGGTTCCGGCGCGTCAGGATGCGGCACGGGCTCTCTCCTATCGGTGAAGGAGCGGCTGCGGAGCTGGCGCGGTCATGGGGGTTGAGCTCGGGTTGGCGCGGGGAGTTGGCCGCCGAAACGCCGAGCCGGAGCCGAGCCGACGCCGACGCCGACGCCGAAAACGATACGGCGCAATCACTCGGCCCTGACCGCCTCGACCGTGCTGCTGCGGCGGCCTGCAACGGTGCGACCGATGGCGGCGTCATCGTGTCCGATGGCGTCCCACAGGGATGGCTGTGAGGCTCCACCACCGGCCTGCTTCTCTCCAGTTCACGGGCAGTTGCGGTCTCGTGAGCACCGTTGATCCCCAAGCTCAGAGCGCGGGTTCCATTCCCGTCACCCGGTCCGTAGCGAACCCCCAAGCCCCCGACGGTTCCTCACCTCTTGAGAGCAGGCGTTGCGGGGACCCCTGCCGTCGACCCCCCTCACTCGCCGCTGGGCCGCCAGCGCCCGGCGCTCCGGGCGGCGCTGGCTCCGCCGCAGCCCCACAGCAGCAGGCCCAGGGCGCCACTCACACCGAGGCCGGCGAGCATGAGGGGCAGCGAGGTGTTCGCGTGTCCGTCCGTGACCAGCGGTGTGGCGAGCCAGGAGTAGACGAGGACTCCTACGGCTCCCGACGCGAGGACCGGCGCCAGCAGGCTCCACGCGCTGAGCCCGTAGAAGACCGTGCGGCGGCCGCAGAGCACCGCCACCGGGGCAGCGGCGCGTCCTTGACGCAGGAACTCCGCCTGGGAGTTGAGCGCGAAACCCACGGCGAGCACGCAGGTTCCCAGGAGGCCGAAGAAGAGCAGCCATCCTGACTGGTCGCTGAGCACCTTGCCGCCGCTGATCCAGCCGATGCCCAGGGCGCTGACGCTGCTTCCGGGGGCGAGGGTGCGGTGCGCGGTGTGCTTGATCCGGGCGACGTCGAGAGCGGTTCCGTCACGGGAGAGCAGCAGAGCCGAGTCGCCGGTACCGGCGGGCACCCGTGTGGTGGCGGTGGTGGCGAGGCCGGTGCCGTCTCCGAGGGCGTAGCGCAGGCGTTCATCGGCTTGCGCCACCGGGGTGACCGCGCCCGAACGGCACGGGAGGCGAAGGGCCGTGAGGTCCTGGCATCGGCCGGTGAGACGCGTGGCGCCCCTGGCCTTGTCGAGCGCGACGAGCATGGCTTGCGGGGGCAGTGCTCTCGCGAACTCCGCGGTGAGGCCCTGGGGAGCCGTCACCGTCAGCACGCTGTCCCCGACCGCTTCGTGCACCGCGGTTGCCTGCCGAACGGGTTCGGCCATGCGGGACATCCACAGCTGTGCCTCGCCGGTGAGCCCGATGGCGATCACCACCGAGCACACCAGCCGTGCGGTCGTGGCGGCGGAAGCCGCCATCCAGCGTCCCGAGATCAGGGCGGAAGGGCCGGCCCAGCGGCGGGAGAGTTCCGCCAGGGCCGAGCCGGCTGCCGTGCATGCCGCCGCGATGAGCGACGGCAGGGTGGCGAAGCCGCCGAGGGTTCCCAGGACCTGCAGCAGGACACGCAGCGTGGGCGTGGGGGCGAGCCCGGGCCCGTAGGAGGCTGCCAGCAGGAACAGCGGGCAGGCCCAGCAGGCGAATCTGGTGAGAGCGGCACGGCCCGCGCGCGGGCGGGTGGCCGTGGCCGCCGGCCGGTGGCGGTGCAGCACGGTGACCGCGGAGAGCGCCAGCACCAGCGACAGCACTGCCGCGACGACGAGCCACAGGGCGCCGGCACGCAGGTCCGGTGCGTGGAGGACGAAGTGTGCGAAGGGCACCGGCACGTCGGTCAGGCAGCCCACAACTGCCGGTACCGCCCCGGCCACCGCTCCCAGGGCCGCGGGCAGGGCCGCTTCGCCCAGGACGATGAGTCGCCGGTGAGCGGGCAGCGCGCCCAGGGCGGTGACCAGGGCGGTACGCCGGTCCCGTTCGTCGGCGCCCATACGGGCGGCCAGCACCGTGCAGACACCTGCGGGAAGGAGGAGAAATCCGCCGACGGTGAGCAGGAACTCCCAGAGGGGACGCTGGTTGGTGAAGTCCCCGCTGCCCCACTCCGGCACGCTGCCGAATCCGTGGATCGGGCGTGCCTCCTCAAGTCCCCGCATGCTGTGCGGCGGCCGGACGTAGGCGAAACGCTCTCCGGGAGACGCCAGCCCCTCCGGTCCGATCGTCCCTGCCAACCTGCCATAGCGCTCGCCGACCCGCTCGGCAGCGCCCGCCCGGAGGAGCGCGGGCGAGAGCACCGCCTCGCCGGGGGCGGGCCACGAGGTCAGGCCGGGCGGCGGGTCGGCGGCAGGGCTCACCGGTTCCACCCAGACGACCGTGTACCCGCGCGCGTCATCCAAGGTGTCCTGCTTGAGCAAGTAGCGCGCGAGCGTGGTGCCGTGCCCGGCGGCCACCCGCTGCGGGCTGCGGGCCGCGGTCCGCTCCTCGGTTCCGGCGTAGCCGGCGCACACCGCCACCAGGGAGGTGAGCGCCAGGCACAGTGCCGCCGTCGCGAACGACAGCGCGACGAAGCGGGTGGCACTCCCCGCACGGCCCCGCCGGGCGGCCCGGCCGATCCGCAGCATCTGCCACCGCGTCCCGAATCCGGAGTCGCCCGGAACCCTGGTCATGTCGCCACCCGTTCCGTGTGCAGCAGCCCGTCGCGCAGGCTCAGGTGCCGGTGGGCACGAGCCGCCACGCTCGGATCGTGGGTGGCCACCAGCAGGCCGCACCCCCATTGCTCCGGCAGCGAGAACAACAGATCAGCGACCGTGCTGCGGGCGTCGGGGTCGAGTGAGCCGGTCGGCTCATCGGCCAGGATCAGCGAGGGCTTGTTCATCAAGGCGCGTGCCACAGCGGTCCGTTGACGTTCACCACCGGACAGTTCGCCTGTGGTGGCCGTGGTTCCGGTCACGCCCACCTCGTGCAGGAGACCGGCCGCCCGCTCGTACGCGTCGCTCCGGGACTCGCCGGCCAGCAGGGCCGGCAGCGCCACATTCTCCACGGGAGTCAGTTCCGGGAGCAGTTCCCCGAATTGGAAAACCATACTGAGGTGCTGTGCCCGATGGCGTGCCAGACGCTTGCCCCGCAGCATCGACATATCGCGGCCGGCCACCGAAACCTGTCCCTTGCCGGCGGGAACAAGGCCCAGGACCAGCGACAGCAAGGTGCTTTTCCCGCTACCGCTCGGCCCGGTCACCGCCACGGACTCTCCGGGAGCCAGATCCAGGGTGAGCCCTCGGAGCAGCTGACGCTCGCCGATGCTGTATCTCAGATCGTTGAGACGCAGTATCGGATGAACAGCGGCGCTCGAATCAACCATGCTGATATGCCTCGATAGATACTGCTGACGGCCCGGCAGCGCTATTGGGCCGCCGGGCCGTCAGAAAGGGAGCCCTCACCGGTGGATCAGGCGTTGCGTCCGGAAGTCAGTTCGCCCATGCGCAGGTGTCGGGCTGCCAGTCCAGCGAGACGCAGCTGCGCAGCGTGTAGATGTACGCTCCCGCACCGCTGGTCGCCGTGGTGCCATTGCCGCTCTTATTGTGCAGCGTGTACGTGTCGCCGTTTCCGACTTCCCGGCCGTAACGGCTGTAGACGGGGTCACCGTCCGCCTTCTTGTCCTTTGCGTAAGCGTAGGCATGCTGCGGGCTCACCCAGCCGGAAGAACCATAGGTGGCAGCATAGAGATTGTCTGACGCCAGAGCAGGAGTGGCCCCCGCGACAAATGCTCCGCCGATGGCTATGGCAGCGAGACGCCGCACAGTGTTACGCATTCTCAAAACCCCCATTATTCAGCCGCAGAGGCCATACCTCTGCTCATGCCACGAGGGGAAAGGTTGCACACATGCAAAACGTCAAACCTTGCGGTCAGCCCCCCGTAGCCACAAGGGAGAACTGTATGCGCACCACTCGTAACCTGCAACTTGAAAGCCGGACTTGGGGAAAGCCAAAGCGAACTGCCCGGCCGGCAGCGGGCCTTAGGGATACGAGAAAGGGAGTCCGAAGTTTGGAACGCGGGTCACGTTGCCGCTCCCTCGCGTGGCTTCTCCCCCTGCCCGCACCCGTGTTAGCCGGGTGTTAGCGGAGCGGCAGCTTCTCGATAGTGGCCCGGACCAGGGTGGGTGACATACCGAAGAACAACGGCACCCACTGCCCCCGGGGGACCTGACATGCGCTCCAGCATCACTGCCCGCGCGGCCCGTCGCCGCACCCTGCGCGTGGCCGCCGCGGCCCTGACCGCGGCCGCCGGTCTCGCGCTGGCCGCCTGCTCCGGCTCGGACGCCGCCGACGCGCAGTCCGCGGGCCACCCGAGCACGAGTTCCGCCGCCGCCAAGGCCACCGTCGCGGGCTGGTCCGGACTTCAGAGCACCGATGGCAGGGCGAGCGCCGTTGCCAAGGCCGGCACCCAGTCGGTCGCTGCGGGAAAGCAGTCGGGCGGCGTGCAGTCCGCCAGGGTCAGGGCGGGGTCCCCCGTCCGCACCCAGACCCTGGTGGACGGCAGCACGGCCAAGATCTACGACCTCGGCTCCCAGCGCTACCGCGCCGAGATCGTCAGCGGCGGTTCGGTCGTGGCCACGATGGAGACGACGGGGCCGGACGCCGACGCCGGGCTCGATGCCAACGGCATGTACGTCGTGCTCACGAGGGGCGGCGAGATCCACTCGTGGAGGGGCGGCGAGCACCAGGGACCGGGCACGTTCACGCTCGCTGGCGGCTGGAAGGCCAAGGTCACGAAGGTCGGCGAGCTGCGGTACCGCGCGCAGATCACCGGCTTCGAGGGCGTGGCCGCCACGCTGGAGACGAAGGGGCACGACGTGGGGGTCGATGCCAACGGCGTGTACATCGTGCTCAGCGCCGGCGGTGTGATCAGCGCCCACGAGTAACGGCCCGCCCGGCTGCGGCGGTGCAGCCACCCCCGGCGGGCGGCCCCACCGCCCCACCGCCGCAGTGCCGCGGTGCCGCAGCGCCGGAAGCGGTCCGGCGTCCGCACACACACCACGAGTCATGCACGACCTGAACATGACGCACGTCAACCTGTGCTGCCCAAGCGGCACTTGGGATTCGAGAGGTCTGCCGGATGAAGATTCGCCGCACCCTGACGGCCGCCGCAGCGGCTGCCGTATTGGCGCCCGCCGCCGTACTGGCCGCACCCGCCGCCGCGTCCGCAACGGAGCCGGTATCGGAGGCCGGTCCCCGCACGTCCGCCGCTCCCGGCGCCGCCACACCGGCGGACCGGTCAGCGGATTCCGCGACGAACGGCGGCGGAGCAGGGGACCGGACGGACGCCGGTGATCCCGACGATGCGGGTCAGCCCTGCGCGTTCGAGTCCGAGCAGTTGCAGGTGGCCGTCCGCGGGCTGCCGCGCCGGCTGGCTGCGGGCGGCGCCTGGGCCCCCTTCTCCCTGACGCTCACCAACACCACCGCCAAGCCCCTGGGCGAGGTCCAGCCCTTCCTGCTCGTGTCCTCAGCCCAGGATGTCGACCGGCCGTCCCGGGAGCTGGACACCGAGTACCGCGACGCCAAGACGGGGCGGTGGAAGACCCTCCATGATGCGGAGCCCGACGACCTGTTCGGCTCCTTCGCCGTCGGTCCGCGCAGCTCCCGCACGCTCCAGCTGCGCACCCGCGTGGTCAAGGGCGCCGAGCCCGGCACCGGGTACGCGCTCGCCGCCGGCGACTACCGCAACCGCGACGGCTCCTGTGGCTCGGCCAAGGAATCCTGGTACGACTTCACCATCCTCCCCGCGGGCGCGAAGCCGACGCAGGCCCCGGCCGAGCCGGGTGAGCCGGGCAAGCCGGGTGGCACGGCCGAGACCGGCCGGAGCGCCGTGTCCGGTGGCGGTCCGAGTGGTTCCGATTCCGCCGGTGACCTCGGCCCGCAGGGCGGCGCCCAGCTCGCCGCGACCGGCTCCTCGTCCACGCTCCCGGCGATCGCTCTCATCGGCGGAGCCGCGATGGTGGCCGGCGCGGGTGCGGTCATCGGCGTGCGCCGCCGGAAGAACGCGGCCGGTCCGGGCACCACGGACATCGCCGCGTAAGCCCAGCCGCCTCTCCACGAACCAGGAAAGAGATCCTCATGACACTGCGCCGCGCCCTGTCGGTCTCGGCCGCCAGCGCCGTCCTGCTCCCCGTGGCGTTAGCCGCCGCGCCCGCCTCCCAGGCGGCCTCTGCCGCGGAGATCCCGAAGTGCTCCGAGCTCGGGCAGCCCCACAACAACGCCCTCGTGGGCCGCTCGTTCGGCATACCCGACTCGGTCACTCTCGGCACCCACTGGACGTCCTACACCGCCACGCTCACCAACGCCTCGGCGAAGGAGCTGACATCGTTCGCGCTCAGCGCCGAGCTGGGCAGCTATGTCTACAACGAGGGCGAGCGTGACCTGAGTCCGTACGGCGATCTGCAGTACTGGGACACCGCGCAGCGCGCCTGGAAGACGCTGCGCCAGGCGAACGGAGACGCCGGCGGCACGGTCCCCGGCCCGAAGACGCTGAAGCCCCGCGAGTCCGTCCATGTGCAGCTGCGGTTCAGGGTGAGCAAGGACCTGCCCATGGACCACGCGTACGACGCGTTCACCGGCCTCACCGGCACCTTCGCCGACCGTTACGACGGCACGGACTGCACGGCCGACGGCGTCGCCGTGGGCGGTTTCTCCCCCCGCGAGGGCTGAGACCTGCGAGGTCCCGGGGTGCCGCCGTCGCGGCCCGGCGACGGCGGCACCCCGGTTCCCCGCAGGGGAACGACGCACAGGGCAGGCGGCTTCGGCCGCGGCGTCTCTCCAGGAGAGCTGTGCTCAGAAAGATCTGACGACACGATGGAGGAGTTCATGAAGTCCTGGCGCACCCGTATCGCTCTCGGTCTCGCCGTGGGTGTCGCGGCGGTCACGGTACCGCTGACCGCCACGGCCGCCTTCGCCGCCGGCCCTCCGCCCGGTGACGGCTGGCAGCCGGTCGGTGGCGAGTCGTTCGACTCCTGGCAGAAGTGCTACGACCAGATGCAGAGTGACCTGGCACAGAACCCCAAGTACCACGAGGCCACCTGCGTCAGCGACCCCCAGCCCGGCCTCCCCAACTTCTACTCGGAGTGGATGCGCTGAGCTTGCTCCTCATGGTCTGAACCCGAACGGCTCCCACGGCCTTCGTCTGGTCCTGTGCCCCGGCAAAGCGGCACAGGACCAGCACGAGGGCCGTGGGGGTCGATTCCGCAGCGGAACGGAACCGGCCCTGGCCCCGGCCCCGTTCAGAACTTCACGGTCGAGACCGTGTAGACCACCGGGTGCCCCGGCTCGTCGTAGCTGACCATGATCCGCTGGTTGGGGTGCGGTGACCGGTCCGTGGTCGTCGTGCCGGCCCAGGGCCCGTCGGTGTCGAGGTCCCAGCCGACCTTGGCCGCCTGGCCGGGCGGGATGGTCTTCTGGTCCTTCTTGAGGGCGTCGGTGCTGGTGCCGACGGCCGCGAGGTAGTGCTCCAGGCCCCACTCGTTGGTCCGGAACTGCACGAACAGCGAGCTGGTCTGCCAGGAGTTGGTCTCGTAGTAGTAGACCGGGGTGGAGCCGATCGGCACCGGGACGTTGTAGATCCGCTGCTGGACCTTGGACGGGAAGGCGTTGGTCAGGCCGGTGGCGGCGGCCTCCAGCTCCTTGCCCTCGCCGCTGTCGCGGCTCTGCTCGGCCGAGATGACGATGTAGCCGGCCGGGATCGCGATCAGCAGGAAGACGATCAGCGCCATCAGCAGCGGCCGGCGGCGCTTGGCGCGCGGCGGCGTGGACGGGTGCGGGTCGTCGTGCACGGTGTGCAGGTCGGTGTCGGTCATCGGCGGCCGGCCCGTTCGTAGCGTTCGTAGCGTTCGACGCGCCGCCGGTTGGCGCGCCGGAAGCGGCGGGCCACCAGACGGGCCAGATCAGCGGCGCCGACCATCCCGGCCTCGGGGCCCAGCTGGGCCTTGGCGAGGGTGGCTTCGGGTCGGTAGCCGCGGCCGGTGAGGTGGCGCCGGAAGGCGTCCCTGGCCGGGCCGATCAGCAGGTCGTCGGCGGCGCTGACGCCCCCGCCGATGACGAAGCAGGACGGGTCGAGGGCGGCGGCGAGGTTGGCGATGCCGACGCCGAGCCACTGGCCGATCTCCTGGAGGAGCTCGACGCACATCGCGTCGCCCTCCCGGGCCAGCTCGGTGATCAGCGGTCCGGTGATGTCGCCGACCCGGCCGCCGACCCGCTCGATGATGTTGTACGCGACCGGGGAGTCGGCGGCGGCCAGCTCGCGGGCCTCGCGCACCAGCGCGTTGCCGGAGCTGTACTGCTCCCAGCAGCCGCGGTTGCCGCACGGACAGCGGTGGCCGCCGGGGACGACCTGCATATGGCCGAATTCACCCGCGACGCCGTACTTGCCGCGCTTGACCGCGCCGTCCTCCAGGATCGCGCCGCCGATGCCGGTACCGAGCGTGATCATCACGAGGTGGTCCTGGCCGCGGCCGGCGCCGAAGCGCCACTCGGCCCAGGCGGCGGTGTTGGCGTCGTTGTCGACCATGACCGGGACCGCGAGGCGCCCGGCGAGCCGGTCCCGCAGGGGCTCGTTGCGCCAGTTCAGATGCGGTGCGAAGAGCACCTTGCTGCGGTCCGCGTCGACCCAGCCGGCCGCGCCGATGCCGACCGCGTGGACGTCGTGCCGGTCGGAGAGGTCGAGCACCAGCTCGGTGATGGTGTCCTCGACGACCTTGGGGCTCTTGGACTTGTCCGGCGTCTCGGTACGGACCTTCTCCAGGATGGCGCCGTCGGCGTCGACCACGCCCGCCATGACCTTGGTGCCGCCGATGTCGATGCCGACGGTGGGCACCCGGGGGGCGGTCAGGTGCGAGCGCCGCTCACGGGTGCCGACCGTGCGCAGCACGGTGGCTCTCGCGGAGCCGCGGTGTACCCGGTCCCGGTACATGCTCATCGACCCACCTCTTCGCTGGTACTCCCCCACTGCCTGGTGGGCGCGGGTGGTACCCCCATGCGGCGGCTGCGTGCTCGCAAGAGTCGTCTCGTCCCTGCGGGTCTCGGGAGGCCGGGGCCTCGATGTGCTGGTTCGCTGCGATTGTGCATCACCCGCACCGTTCCGCGCACCGCGACGGAGAGTGACCGCGCCCCGCGCGGCCCGGAGGCCTGCGCGGGGCGCGGTGGGGATCACTCGGGCCGGTGACCTCCGGGGAATTCCGGGGTCGCGGTGCGGGCCAGCTCGTGGCTGAGCTGTTCCAGCTCGCTGCCGCCCGCCATTTGGCGGGTCAGCTCGTCGAGGGCGATCTCCGATTTGGCATGACTTCCGGCCATCGTTCCCCGCTTGAGCAGCACGAAGCGGTCGCCGACGAGATAGGCGTGGTGCGGGTTGTGGGTGATCAACACCACGCCGAGCCCGGCGTCCCGGGCGGCCGCGACGTACTTGAGGACGACACCGGACTGCTTGACGCCGAGCGCCGCGGTCGGCTCGTCCAGGACGAGGACCTTGGCGCCGAAGTAGACGGCGCGGGCGATGGCGACGCACTGCCGTTCGCCGCCCGACAGGGTGCCGATGGGCTGGTCGACGTCGCGCAGGTCGATGCCCATCCGCAGCAGCTCGCTGCGGGTGGTCTCGCGCATCGTGCGGACGTCGAGGCGCTTGAACGGGCCGACGCCGGTGGTCGGCTCGGAGCCGAGGAAGAAGTTCCGCCAGACCGGCATCAGGGGCACGACGGCCAGGTCCTGGTAGACGGTGGCGATACCGCGGTCCAGGGCCTCGCGCGGGGAGGAGAGCGAGGTCTCCTCGCCGTCGATGGTGAAGGAGCCGGTGTCATGCCGGTGCAGCCCGGCGATGATCTTGATGAGGGTGGACTTGCCGGCGCCGTTGTCGCCGAGCACACAGGAGATCTCCCCCGCGTGCACCTCCAGCGAGACGCCTTCCAGGGCCCGGACGTTCCCGTAGTACTTGCTGACGTCGGTCAGCTCGACCAGCGCTGTCATGCCTTTTCCTCCGCCCGCTTGCGGACCCATGCGTTCAGGAGCGTGGCGAGCAGCAGCATCGCGCCGAGGAAGAACTTGTACCAGTCCGGATTCCACTGTGCGTAGACGATGCCCTTGCTGGCCATGCCGAAGATGAAGGCCCCGACGGCCGCGCCGATCGCCGAGCCGAAGCCGCCGGTCATCAGACAGCCGCCGACCGCCGCGGCGATGATGTAGAGGAACTCGTTGCCCACGCCGTCGCCGGACTGGATCGCGTCGTACGAGAACAGCAGGTGCTGTCCGGAGACCCAGGCGGCGAAGGCGACGCCCATGTAGAGGCCGATCTTGGTCTTAGTGACCGGGACACCCACGGCCCGTGCGGCGTCCGCGTTGCCGCCCACCGCGAAGATCCAGTTGCCGACCCGGGTGCGCAGCAGAATCCAGGTGGCGACGGCGACCAGGAGCAGCCACCACAGGATGGTGATCTGGATGTCCACGCCGCCCAGGGTCAGACGTGAGGCGAAGACCGTGCGGGCCGAGTCGAAGCCCTCCATGTCGGCGATGGTCTTCGTGGAGACGGTGCCGCTGATCAGCTTGGTGAAGCCGAGGTTGAGGCCGGTCAGCATGAAGAAGGTGCCGAGCGTGATCACGAAGCTGGGCAGCTTCGTACGGGTCAGCAGGAGCCCGTTGAACACCCCGATGGCGAGCGTGACCAGCAGCGACACCCCGACACCCACCCAGGTGTTGGCGGTCATCCGGTAGCTGAACATCGACGAGATCAGCGCCGAGCTGACGACCATGACACCGGCCGACAGGTCGAACTCCCCACCGATCATCAGCAGCGCCACCGGCACGGCCATGATCCCGATCGTCGAGGACGCGTAGAGCACCGTGGACAGGCTGGAGGCCCGCAGGAACGGCTCGGCCGCGATGGAGAAGAACAGGAAGACCGCGGCGGCGCCGACGACGGAGCCCAGTTCGGGGCGGCCCATCAGGCGGCGGGCCAGGGAGCGGTGCAGCAGCCGTTCGTCGGCTCCGCCCTCCGCCGGTCCGGCGGGCGGCACCGGTGGTGCGTCGGTGCTGCTCATCGGGTCCCCCGCTTCGTGTACTCCTGCAGCGCCGCGGCGTCCTTCTTGGTGATCACCTGGGGCCCGGTGAGCACCGGCTTGCCGCCGCCGAGGACGTCGGAGTTGTACTTGTACAGCCACAGCAGGTCGACGGCCTGGTAGCCCTGGAGGTAGGGCTGCTGGTCGACGGCGAAGCCGAGGGAGCCGTCCTTGAGACCGGTCGCGACCTGGGCGTTGAGGTCGAAGGTGTCGATCTCGGCCTTGCTGCCGGCCTGCTCCTTGGCCTTGACGGCGGTGGCGGCGAAGGGCGCGCCGAGCGTGACGACGGCGTCGATGGAGCTGTCCGACTGGAGCTTGGACTCGATGGAGGACTGCACGTCGGGCATGTTGGTGCCCTCGACATACAGCTTCTGCAGGTCGCCCTTGAAGGTCTTCCCGGCGCCGTCGCAGCGCTGCTCGTGGCCGACGTTGCCCTGCTCGTGCAGGACGCACAGGGCCTTCTTGCGGCCGCGCTCGTTCAGCTCCTCGCCGACCGCCTCGCCGGCCACCTTCTCGTCCTGCCCGATGTGACTGAGCGCGCCGAACGCCTTGGACTCCTCGGCACCGGAGTTCACGGTGATCACCGGGATACCGGCCTTGCGGGCCTTCGCGAGGACGTCCTTCATAGCGTCGGGCTTGGCGAGCGAGACGATCAGGCCGTCGACCTTCTGGTCGATGTAGGACTGCACCAGCTGGCTCTGCCGCTGGGCCTCCTTGTCGTGCCCGTAGACGAACTTGATGTTGTCCTTGACGGCGGCCTGCTGGGCACCGTTCTGCACGATGTCCCAGAAGGTGTCGCCGTCTCCCGAGTGGGTGACCATCGCGAAGGTCCACCTGGGGGTGTTCACCGCGGCCTTGCCGCCGGCCGCCTGGGCGGCGCGCTCCTGCTCGGCCCGCAGGCCTCCGGTGCTGCTGCAACCCGCCAGGGAGGCGCCCAGTACCGCCGCCAGCACGGCGCCCACGACGCGTCCCCTTCTCCGAACCCGTGCCACGAGGACTCGCCCTTCCCGCTGATCTTGCCGTGTCGGCGTTGGTTGTATTCGCTGTCCGGCCGGACCCGCCGGCCGCCGTGTGGTGTCGTCCGCCGGCACCGGGCGGCCGGGCCCAGCCGGCCAAGTATCCGTTACCGGTGATCTGTCCCGGTTCATGGGGTCCCGTCTTCCCTGGGGCTTCACCGGGTGCCTCGCCCGGTGTACGCGGTCAGCTCTGGTCCGTGGGCGGTCGCCAGTAAAGCGGACGCGCTGCGCACAGCGACGCGGTGGGCAGTGAGGGGGCCAGTCGTACGCACGCCGATCATCGTGGGACCGCCTTTTCTCCCGGCCGCCGGAATGCGGCTGGAGGAGTTTGTAACGGCGCGCGCGGAGCCGCGTCAAGACTTTGTCAGAACATTCTGACGAAGGCGGGTCGCGTGGGCTGTGTACAGCGGGGCATACCGGCCGATAAGGCCCGTCCGACGGCGCTCACGGGGCTGCCGGGACGAACGGCCCGGCAGCCCTCGGCCGTGCGAGGAGCCGCGCCCGGCCGCACCCTCAGGGCCGTACCAGCAGCTGGAACTCGAAGGCGTAACGGGACGCGCGATAGACATGCGAGCCGAACTCGACCGCCCGCCCGGTGTCGTCGAAGGTCGTCCGCTGCATCGTGAGCAGCGGGGCGCCCTCGGGCTCCTCCAGCCGCTCGCCCTCCTCGACGGTCGCGGCCCGGGCCCCGACCGCCTGACGGGCGCTGTGCAGGGTGATCCCGGCCGACCGCATCAGGCGGTAGAGGCCGGTCTCCTCCAGCTCGGCGGTCCTCAGCTGGATCAGCCCGGCGGGGAGGTGGTTGCGGAGGTGCGCGACGGGTTCGCCGTGGGCCAGCCGCAGCCGCTCGACCAGCGCGACCTCCGCGCCCTCGGCGATCCCCAGCGCGGCGGCGACCTCGGCGTCGGCCTCGGTGGTGGTGTTGAGCAGCACCCGGGTGGCGGGCTTCTGCCCGGCCGCCTCCAGGTCGTCGTAGAGGCTGCTCAGCTCCAGCGGGCGCTTGACCTGGCTGTGCACGACCTGGGTGCCGATACCGCGGCGGCGCACCAGCAGGCCCTTGTCGACCAGCGACTGGATCGCCTGCCGCACCGTGGGCCGGGACAGGCCCAGCCGTCCGGCCAGCTCGATCTCGTTGCCGAGCAGGCTGCCGGGCGCCAGCCGCCCGTGCTCGATGGCGGCCTCCAGCTGCTGGGACAGCTGGAAGTACAACGGGACCGGACTGCTCCGGTCCACGCTGAACTGGACCGGGCCGTCGGCGCCCAGGGCTTGTTCTGTCTCGCGTTTCCCCACGCTCGCGAGCGTATCCGCCCCGGCAGATGACGGGAAGTCCGGAGGTCACATTGTCCGGACAAGGCGGGCGACGGGGGCGGGGCCCGGTGATCCGCCCGGCGGGGGACCCGGTGGCGCGAAGGCAGGTGCGCGCGCCCGTACCCCGGAATACTCGGCCTTCGACAGCCGCGACCGCACACCGGACGGGCGCCCCGCCCGTGACGGCCGACCGCACGCCCCGGAGGAGCCCCATGCCCGTACGCCGCGTCGTCCCCGACATCCACTCCGACGACCTGGAAGGAAACCGCGCCTTCTACGGCCTGCTGGGGTTCGAGGAGGTCATGAACCTGGGCTGGGTCATGACCCTGGCGTCCCCCGCCCACCCCACCGCCCAGCTCACCTTCCTGACGCACGACGAGTCCGCCCCGGTCATCCCCGACCTGAGCATCGAGGTCGACGACGTGGACGCCGCCTACACCGCCGTGCTGGCCTCCGGGGCGCGGATCGTCCGGCCGCTCCAGGACGAGGAGTGGGGCGTGCGCCGCTTCTTCGTCGAGGACCCCAACGGCCGGGTCGTGAACGTCCTCAGCCACCGGGCCCCCGCGCACGGCACCGAGGGCACCGCGGTCGCCGCCGACGGCTGAGCCGCCGCCTGCCGGCTACCCCTCGCCGCCGGCCGCAGGCCCGTTGAGCGTCATCGCCGTCCCCTGCGCCACCGCGCACACGCTCTCCGTGCCCTCCGCGTCGAGCACCGTCAGCTCACAGCGGCACACGGCCTGCCGGCGCCCGGCCTGCACGACTTCGGCGCGGGCCCGCAGCGTGCGGCCGAGCGCCGGCCGCACGTACTGGATGGAGAAACCGCCGGTGACGATGGCCGGGCCCAGGGCGGTGGCCGCGGCGAAGGTGAGGGTGTTATCGGCGGCGTACGACAGCACCCCGCCGTGCACGAACCCGTGCTGCTGGAGGAGTTCCTCGCGGATATCGATCTCCAGCGTCGCCGCGCCCTCTCCGAACTCCGTGATCCGCGCCTGCACCAGCCTGCTGAACGGCTGTGCCTCCAGTGCCCGTTGCACCTCCGCGAGATCGAACACCGCGCTCGCCTGCCCCGCACCGGCCATCTCGTCCTCCGCCTCTCGCCCTGCGTCCGGCCGCCCGCCCCGCTATTAGAGCCGACTCTCCAATACGGTACGCGGCCACCGGCCCGCTACTTCATCCACGCCTCCTCGTACTTCCGGTACGTCCCGTCGTGGGTGGCCAGGTGCACCCACTGGTCCACATACGCCCTGAACTCCTCGTCACCCCGGGGCAGGGCGTAGGCCTTCTCGGAGAAGGTGAACGGCTTGTCCGGGTGCAGCGAGCACAGCTCGGGGTGGATCTTGGCCTGGTAGCGGGTCTCACTGGCGTCGGTCATCATCACGTCGGCGCGGCCCGCGATGATCTCGTCGAAGATGGTGGTGTTGTCCCGGTGGACCGTGAGCGCGGCCCGGTGGATACGGGCGCGCGCGAACTCCTCGTTGGTGCCGCCCGGGTTGACGATGACACGGGTGCCGGGCCGGTCGATCTGCGACAGCGTCTGATACCTGTCCTTGTCCGTGCAGCGCACGATGGGGGTCTTGCCGTCGGTGCGGGTGGGCTCGCTGAAGTACACGGAGCGGGCGCGCGGGAGGGTGACCGAGACCCCGCCCATGGCGATGTCGCAGCGGCCGGCCGACAGGTCGCCGACGAGACCGGCCCAGGTCGTGGCCACGTAACGCGGCCTGGCGTCCAGGCTCTTGGCGAGGTCCCCGGCCATCTCGATGTCCACACCGCGGTATGCACCGGTCGCGGGGTCGCGGTGACTGAAGGGCCGGTAGTCACCGGTGGTGCAGACGCGCAGCACCCCGCGCCGGGGGACGGCGTCGAGGGCCGAGGTCTTTCCGGTGGCGGCGGAGGCGGCTTCACGCACCCCGGCGGGCGTGTCCGAGGCCGCCGGTGCGGCGGCGGTGACGGCGAGCAGACAGGCGAGGGCGGAGAGGGCAACGGCGCGCTTCATAGGGGCTCCTGGGACTCCGGTACGCGGCGGCATGGCGCCTGAGCGAAGCGCTCAGGGTGGCAGAGCCCGCGGTGCCGGTGAACCCCCTGCCCGCCCAGCGGGACGGACGCCGGGGACCTCTGCGGCCGTACACCGGCCCCGGCCTCAGCTCCTCCCGCCCGACGACGCCCCTCCCCGCAGCACGACGCCGCTCCCCGCACCCCGCTCAGAAGTCCGCGGCGTCCCGGCCCATCAGACGGTCCGGGGCGGCCTCTTCGAGGCGGGTGAGGAGGTCGGCGGCGCGCTTGGCAACGGTGTCACGGTCGCCTTCGGAGAGGGCCGCGCCCATGCCGACGGCGACGGCACCCGCGGCGATCCACTCCGGCGCGCTGTCGACCGTCACCCCGCCCGTCGGCAGCAGCGGCACCTGCGGCAGCGAGGCACGCACCTCGGCCAGCCAGGACGGGTCGTGCGCCGAGGCGGGGAACAGCTTGAGCGCGTCCGCCCCCAGCTCCAGGCCGCGGACCACCTCGGTCGGGGTCGACACCCCGGGGAAGACCGGGATGCCGTAGCGGTGGCCCGTACGGATCACCTCGGCGTCGAGGCTCGGCGAGACCAGGAACCGGGCGCCCGCGTCGACCGCCATCCGGGCCGATGCCGCGTCAAGGACCGTGCCGGCGCCGATGACCGCGTCGTCGCCCAGCTCGCGGGTGAGCGTGGTGACCGCTTCCAGGGCGAAGGGGGTGGTGAGGGATATCTCCAGGCTGGTGATGCCCGCCGACAGCAGGGTGTCGGCGGTGGCGCTGGCCTCGTCATAGGTCCGGCTGCGGACGATGGCGAAAACACGCTGCGCCAGTGCGGCCCGGGTGATTTCCCAGCGATACACGGCAGTTCGCCGTCCTTCCTTGTCTCCGACGCTCCATGCCGCCTCGCCATGACCTACAGCGGATACGGCATTTTCCGGGGCGTGCCGCAGCAGCTGACCTCACATGGTCTTTTTCCGCCGATGCCCGCCCGCTCCTCGTTTTCACCGAAACGCTACCGGGAGCCACTGACAATCCTCTCTCGGGGGTGCGCCCCGTGCGCCCCTTCTGCCGAGAATGGGCCGGGAATCGAGGGAAGCGGCAGGTCGGAGGGGGCGCACGGAACAGGCTCGCGGCACCGGCCCACTGCACGGGCGCACAGCACGGCGGCGGCCGGGGTGTGTGTACACCCCGGCCGCCGCGGTTTCCGGTCACGGGCCCGGTCGGCCCGTCACCCCTGATGTGCTGTTGTCATGACGGCCGGCCGGTCATCCGGACCGCCGGCCGCTCGCCCGCCGGCCCGCCGGCTTCAGCAGCCGCGGTCGACGAGGTCGAAGGTCTTGTAGTGATCGGCGGTGTAGTAGTCCTCTTGCTTCTTCTCACCGGCCACGATGCGCCGCGCACCGCGGTCGGGCGAGCCCGGAGTGACGACGGTGTACTCGTGGTAGTAGCCGTCGCTCTGGGACGGGAGGATGCCCTCCCGGTTGTCGAAGACCGTGCCGTCCTTCGGATACGGGTAGGGCCCGCCCTTCTCGATCAGGCCGAGGGTGTCGTGCGCCTGCGAAGGCAGCTTGGAGTAGCAGACCTTGCCGACGTCCTGCACGTGCACGGACGTGACGTGCGCCGACGCGGCGTACGAGGCGGGCGCGTGCGTCGTGGCGACGGCGGGGGTGGCGGAGACCGTGGTACCGCCGATGAGAAGGGCCGAAGCGAGGGCGCCGACGGCGCCGAACTTGGTGATCCGTGGGGGGATTCTCATGCCCTCCAGAATGACGCGCGTAGACGTGCCCCTGTCAATCCCAACCGCCCTAAGTTTTCCGGGAGTTCACAAGCCCACCCCACCAACTGCCCCACATTTCCGCATATCCCGGGCCCCCTCGGAGCGGCACAAAGGGGGTATGCGATGCTGCCGACGTGCCGACCACGTCCCTCACCCCGGAACCCGTGCGGCCGGAACCCGCGCACGCGACGCCACGGCCTCTCCTCACCCAGTCGTGGCTGGATCTGGCCTTCGTGCACTGGGCCGTTGACCCGGCCGAGGTCAGCCCGCTCCTGCCGGCGGGCACGGTCCCCGACACGTTCGACGGCGCCACCTACGTCGGCCTGGTCGCCTTCCGCATGCACCGCGTCGGATGGTTCCGGCTGCCCGGCGTGCCATACCTGGGCACCTTCCCGGAGACGAACGTGCGCCTGTACACCGTGGACGCCCACGGGCGCCGGGGCGTCGCCTTTCGCTCGCTCGACGCCTCGCGCCTCATCCCCGTGGCGATCGCGCGGACCTTCTTCCGGCTGCCGTACCTGTGGTCCCGCATGTCCGTCAGCCGCGATGCCGACACCATCAGCTACCACAGCCGCCGCCGCTGGCCCGGACCGCGCGGCGCGCACAGCAGGGTGACGATACGGCTCGGCGAAAAGATCGAGGAACCCACCGCGCTGGAGCACTTCCTGACCGCGCGCTGGGGCATGCACAACAGCCTCTTCGGACAGCCGGTGTACTTGCGGAACACTCACCCGAGGTGGCCGCTTCACCGCGCCGAACTGCTCGAATGCCACGAGAGCCTAGTGACGGCCGCCGGACTGCCCGAACAGAACGGGACACCGGCGAGCGTGCTCTACTCGCCAGGCGTCGCCGTCCGCTTCGGACGCCCGCCCCGGCCCGGCCGTGCGGACGGTGCTTGACGCTCACCCACGACTCCTTTGCCTCTGAGGCAAATCTTTTGCCGGAGAGGTGAAAGGTCGCTATACCGGGGATATGACCGAGCTCCCCGACGAGCCCACCGGCGCTTCGCCGGACGAGCTGTTCACCGTTGCGCCGCGCCTGCGGGATCTGCGGCGGCGCGGTGGTTTCACGCTGGAGGCCGCGGCCCGGCTGGTGGGGCTGTCGCCCGCGCATCTGTCGCGGCTGGAGACCGGTCAGCGCCAGCCGTCGCTGCCGATGCTGCTGGCGCTGGCCCGTACGTACGGGACCACGGTATCCGACCTCCTCGGCGAGACCGCCGCGGAGCGGGACCCGATCGTGCGGGCCGGCCGGGCGGAGGCCTCGGAGGCCGGGGGCTGGACGTACTGGACCGTGGGTGGCGCCGGCCGGGCGATGCAGGCGCTGCGGCTGCGGGTGCCGCAGCGGTCGCAGGGCGATCTGGTCCGGGTCCATCCGGGCGAGGAGTGGCTGTACGTCCTCGAAGGGCGGCTGCGGCTGACGCTCGGCGGGGCCGTGCAGGTGCTGGAGCCGGGGGACGCGGCGCACTTCGACTCGCTGACCCCGCACCGGATCGCCGCCGCCTCGCCGGGCGGCGTGGAGCTGCTGTTCGTCCACACACTGCTGCAGAGCGGGGCCGCCGAACTGTGCCTCGGCGGCGACGACACCAGGCGCCGCGGGCTGTGAACCCCGGCGCCGCTCTCAGGGAAGGACCCACCGTCGTGCCCGATCAGACCATGCCCGCCACTCCCCCGGCGCCGGAACCGCTGTCCGCGCCGGAGCCGCTCGCCGGGGCGGCGCCCGTACGGAAGTACGTCGAGAACAAGCCGCCGCGCGGGCTGTATGTGCGGGTGTTCATCTACGTCATCGCGACGCATGTGCTGCTGGCGATGATGAGCCTGGTGGTGATCGCCGCGAACTCCCGGTAGCGGGCGGCCCGGCGAGACGCTGGAGTTCCCGCCCGAGGTGCCCCGCGCGGCACGTTCCGTGGTCGTGCGGCGGCCATCCGGCTGGTGTGGCGGGACGGGACGGCGGCGCTCGTGGTCCATGAGGTGGTGGTGCGCTGAGGAGGTGGGGGTGTCCCGAGGGGGGAGGGCGCGCCGAGCGGCGGAAGTGCACCGAGGGGAAGGGCCGTACGCGAGGTGCCGCGCTCCACTGTCCGACGGGCGACGGTTCGCCGGGCGGCGTCGCGCCATCTCCCCCACGGCGGCCGCTCCGCGCCCTAATCTGAGGTGCCGGCCACCGCCCTCGCCCCGGAGGAGACCCATGGCCCGAACCGCTCCCGATGCCCCCCGCCCGACCGCGGCCGCCGTCCTGGACGACGCGGTCCGCGCGCTCGCCCCGGACTCCGCCGCCAACCCGCTCGTCGCACAGATCGAGGCGGGCGCGGCGCCGCGCACCGTGTTCGCCACCCTCGCCCTGGAACAGCACCAGGTCATCGCCGCCGACCGGGTCAGCTTCCAGCATCTGGCGCGGCGCGCCGACGGTGACCCGCCCGTCGCCGACTTCTACGACCTGCTCGCCCAGGGCGAGACGCTGGCGCTCAAGCGGCTGGCCGGGCTGGCGGACGCCTGTGAGCTGACCGCGCGGGAGATCGCGGAGTACCGGCCGCGGCCCGGCTGTCAGGCGTACCCGTCCTATGCGGCGCGGCTCGCGCTGAGCGGCGACCCGGCCGACGTGGCGATCGCGCTGACCGCCAACTTCGCGGCCTGGGGCGGCTACTGCACCGTCGTCGGCACGGCGATGCGGGATCACTACGGCTTCCCGGAGGCGGCGTGCGCCTTCTTCGGGTTCTTCGCCGAGCCGGCGCCGGCCGTCGAGGAGAAGGCGCGCGCGGCGGTGCAGCACGGCCTCGACACCGGCCAGGCACGGCCGCCCACGGCGCATCGCTACGGCCGTCTCCTCCAGGCGTACGAGCTGATGTTCTGGGACTCCGTCGCCGGATGATCCGGCCCGGTGGCGCCGGCGGAACACCGTCGGCACCACCGGGGCGGCAGGTCCGCCGCTCAGCCCGTGGGGCGGGCGCCCGGTCGGCGTGCGCCGTCCGCGGGCCGTTCGAGCAGTTGGCCGGTGGGCTCGGTGAGGGTGCTGCCGTCATTGATCCGGCGGCCGCGCAGCCAGGTGGACCGTACGACGCCGTACAGGGTCTTTCCGGCGTAGGCGGTGATCTTGTTGCGGTGCTGGAGGGCCTGCGGGTCGACGGTGAAGGTCTCCTCGGGGGCGAGCACCGCGAAGTCCGCGTCCCGGCCGGGCTCGATGGCGCCCTTCCGGTCGAGGCCGACCAGCGCCGCCGGTGCGGTGGCCATCCAGCGCACCACGTCGTCGAGGGTGTGGCCGCGCTCGCGGGCCTCGGTCCAGATGGCGGGCAGGCCGAGCTGGAGGGAGGAGATGCCGCCCCAGGCCGCGCCGAAGTCCGCGGTCTTGAGGTCGGCGGTGGACGGCGAGTGGTCGGAGACGATGCAGTCGAGGGTGCCGTCGGCCAGGCCCTCCCACAGCGCGTCCTGGTTGGCGGCCTCACGGATCGGCGGGCAGCACTTGAACTCCGTTGCGCCGTCGGGGACTTCCTCGGCGGTCAGGGTCAGGAAGTGCGGGCAGGACTCGACGGTGATCCGGACGCCCTCGCGCTTGGCGGCGGCGATCAGCGGCAGCGCGTCGCTGGAGGACAGGTGCAGGACGTGGACCCTGGCGTCGAGCCGCTGGGCGAGCGCGATCAGCCCGGCGATGGCGTCGTTCTCGGAGCTGCGCGGGCGGGAGGCGAGGAAGTCGGCGTACTTGGGACCGTGCGGCGGGGGTGCCGCGTCCAGGTGGCCCGGGTCCTCGGCGTGCACGATCAGCAGGCCGCCGAAGCCCGCGATCTCGCCGAGGGCGGCGGCCAGTTGCTCCTGGTCGACCTCGGGGAACTCGTCCACGCCGGACGGCGACAGAAAGCACTTGAAGCCGAAGACCCCGGCGTCGTGCAGCGGGCGCAGGTCCTTGACGTTGCCGGGGATGGCGCCGCCCCAGAAGCCGACGTCGATATGCGCCTTACCGCGGGCCACCTCGCGCTTGGTGTCGAGATGGGCGGTGGTGGTCGTGGGCGGGAGGCTGTTGAGCGGCATGTCCACGAGGGTGGTGATGCCGCCGGCCGCGGCCGCGCGGGTGGCCGTCCAGAAGCCCTCCCACTCGGTGCGGCCGGGGTCGTTGACGTGGACGTGGGTGTCGACGAGGCCGGGCAGCAGGACGTCGTCACCGAAGTCCTCGACCCGTGCCCCGGCCGGGACCTGGGCGTCATACGGCAGTACCGCGGCGATCCTGCCGTCCTGGACGGCGACGGACGCGGCGCGCGTGCCCTGTGGGGTGACGACGCGCCGGGAGCGCAGCACCAGCTCTGTTTCGGACACCCGGTCCCTCCTCGTGGCTGTTCTCATCGTGGCGTGCGGGCGGGTCGGGTGCACGGCCGCACATGGCGGACGCGGCCCCCGGAACGCGCCCGGCACACGGGACGATCCATGGATTCAACAATCTGTTGAATGAGTCTTCACTCCGGGCCCCGGCCCGTCAAGACCCCTCGGCCGGGACCGGCAGCGCCACCGCCCCGGCACCCTCCGACCCCGCCGCCTCGCCCGCCGCCGCGGCGCTGACCTGCGACGGGACGATCTCGTCCGGGACCGGAGCGGCGCCCGCAGCGGACCGGTCCCGGCCCGACACCAGGACATAGAGCGCACCGGCCAGCCCCATTCCGAAGATCCAGGAGAACGGCGCCACCACGCTGAAGGCCGGCACCAGGGCGAGCGCGGCGGAGACCGCGGCGGCGGGCAGGAAGGCCACCACGGCCTTCGGGTTGTAGCCGTGGCGGTAGAAGTACGCACCCCGGGCATCGGCCGAGAACAGCGCATCGACATCGATCCGCCCCCGGCGCACCAGGTAGTAGTCGACGAGCAGAATCGCCACCAGGGGCCCGAGGAAGGCGCCCAGTCCCCCCAGGAAGTACTGAATCACCAGCGCCGAGGAGTACAGCTTCCAGGGCAGGACGACGACAGCCAGCACCGCGGTGATCATGCCGCCGCGCCGGAAGTTCAGGTACTTCGGCGCGAGGTTGGCGAAGTCGTAGGCGGGCGAGACGAAGTTGGCGACGACGTTGATGCCGATGGTGGCGACGATGAAGGCCAGCGCGCCGATCACGGTGACCACCGGGTTGTCGATCTTCTGGATCACTTTCACCGGGTCGTAGATCGCCTCCCCGAAGACCGCGATGGTGCCCGCGGTGACCAGCACGGCGACCATCGCGAAGGCGGTGAAGTTCAGCGGCAGCCCGAGCAGGTTCCCGCGCCGGTAGGAGCGGTGGTCGGGCGTGAAGCGGGCGAAGTCCGCGTAGTTGAGGACCAGGGTCAGGAAGGTGGCCACGGTCAGACTGACGGCGATGAGGCTCTGCCGGAGCTGCTCGGAACCGCTGAGACCGGTGAGGCTGCGGGTCAGCGAGATGTCACCGCCGGCCTTGACGACCAGGTACACCGCGAGCGCGAGCACCACGAGCCAGACCACCGGACCGGTCGCGAAGTCCTGGACCTTGCGGATGAACTCCATCCCACGGGTCAGCAGGACGGCCTGCAGCCCCCACATCACCATGAAGGCGACCCAGCCCAGGGTGGACAGCCCCAGCACGGAGTTGTGGTGGTAGACCGCCAGCCCCGGCGCGAGCTGGAGGGTCAGCAGGACCACGGCGGTCGAGGCCAGCCAGGTCTGGATGCCGTACCAGGCCACGGCCATGATCGCGCGCAGCAGCGCGGGGATGTTGGCGCCGTAGACACCCCAGCTGGCACGGGCGAGCACCGGATAGGGCACGCCCGTCCGGTGCCCGGCGTGCCCCATGCGGTTCATCAGCCAGTGGACGATCGAGATGCCGGCCAGCAGCGCGACGAACACCTCCCAGGCCGGCAGCCCCAGCACGAACAGGCTGGAGGCGAAGGCGTAGTTGCTGATCGCGTGGGTGTCGGACATCCACAGCGCGAAGATGCTGTACGTGCCCCAGGTGCGCTCAGGGGCCGGTGCGAGGTCCTCGTTGAAGAGGCGCGGGTCGGGCTGCGGGGGCTTCGGGCGTGTGGTCACGGGTCCTCCCGGGCGGGGATGGGGGTGAGCTTAGGGGGTTGTAGTTGTCAGATGCCTGATGTCTGTGCGGAAATTGCGGCGCCCCGCGGGGAGCCCTGAACGCGCCCCGGGGAGAGATGGGCGCTCAGCGGCCAGGAACCGATGGCCTTCGGACGGGGCGGGGCGAAGCTGCGCTCCGTACTGGTGGTGAGCCCGAGGCCGACGACCGCCTCCGCGAACTTCACCGCCGCGGCGACACCGTCCACCACCGGCACCCCCAGCGCCGCGGCGACCTTCTCCTGGAGCCCGGCCATGCCGCCGCAGCCCAGACAGATCACCTCGGCGCCGGCCCGGACGGCCTCCCGGGCGGTCTCGATGATCACCTCCACGGTGCGCTCCGCGTCCTCCTCCAGCTCCAGGACCCCGAGACCGGTGCCCCGGACCGCGGCGCAGCGCTGGAGCAGTCCCGCGGTCAGCAGCCGGTCCCGGATCTGCGGTACGGCGCGATCGAGGGTGGTGACGATGCCGTAGGCGTGGCCGAGCATCATCGCCATCTGGGCGGCGCTCTCGGTGATGTCCAGGACGGGCACGTCCAGCAGCTCCTGGGCACCCTCCCTGCCCGGCTCCCCGAATCCGGCCATGACCAGCGCGTCGTAGGACAGATCGAGGGTGGCGAGCCGGTCCAGGACGGCCGCGGCGCTGAGACAGCCCTCGAAGTGGCCCTCGATCGACTCCGGCCCCCACAGGGGTTCGGTGGCGATGATCTCGGTGCCCGGGGCGGCGGCTGCGGTGGCGGTGGCGCGGATCGAAGCGGTCATGGAAGCCGTGGTGTTCGGGTTCATGACGAGAATGCGCATGACGCTCCAGCATTTTGGAGGATTCCACAGAATGGACAGTATGTTTCGCGCAGCAGAACGTAGCTATGGCCACTGGCACCGTCAAGGGATCGCGCCTAGGTGACTGCGCAGCGGTGCACCCCGTGCGACGGAGCAGGCCTGACCGGCACGAACGAGTGTGCGAGAGTCCGTGTGCCGGCGGAAGGGGACCGGTAGGCTGCTCCGGTCGGGCCCGGCGCCCGCGCACCCGGCCGAGACCGGCCTGACCCGCCCCGAAAGGAACGCTCCGTGCCGCCGTCCAGCGCCAGCACCTCCGCCTCCGAAGCCAAGCCAGGCGCCAGCGGCGGCGTCCAGTCCCTTGAGCGCGCCTTCGACCTGCTGGAGCGGATGGCCGACGCCGGCGGCGAGGTCGGCCTGAGCGAACTCTCCACCAGCAGCGGGCTGCCGCTCCCCACCATCCACCGCCTGATGCGCACGCTCGTCGCCTGTGGCTACGTCCGCCAGCAGCCCAACCGCCGCTACGCACTGGGCCCCCGGCTGATCCGGCTCGGCGAGAGCTCCTCACGGCTGCTGGGCACCTGGGCCCGGCCGTTCCTGGCCCGGCTGGTCGAGGAGACCGGCGAGACCGCCAACATGGCGCTGCTCGACGGCGACGAGATCGTCTACGTCGCCCAGGTCCCGTCCCGGCACGCGGTACGGATGTTCACCGAGGTCGGGCGACGGGTGCTGCCGCACTCCACGGGCGTCGGCAAGGCCCTGCTGGCCCACCACGCCCCGGAAGAGGTCCGCGCCCTGCTCGGCCGTACGGGCATGCCCGCCGCGACCGAGAAGACCATCACCGACCCGGACCGCTTCCTCGAAGCGCTCGCCGAGGTCCGCCGCCTCGGCTACGCCGTCGACGACAACGAGCAGGAGATCGGCGTCCGCTGCCTGGCGGTGCCGGTGCCCAACTCCCCCACCTCGGCGGCGATCTCCATCTCCGGCCCCACCGGCCGGGTGACCGAGGCGTCGACGGACAAGATCGTGCCGGTACTGCAGGACGTCGCGGCGCAGCTGTCGGTGGCGCTCGCGAATCAGACACCGGCATAGCGGGACCCGGCAGGCACACGCGGGCGGGCGGGCAAGTCGGCTGCGCACGAGGGCGAGCCGCGCGCGGTCGGCGCGGCGCTCACCACCGGTGCGTGAGCCGGGTCAGCACACCGGCGCGCCGGGCTCCGGTGCGGGGCGCGCGGGGTGGTCAGCGGGCGCGCGGCATCCCGCCGAACCGGTCGATGCCCTCACGCACCTCCGCGAGCGCGGGCGACAGCGCACTCACCGAGCCGACGGCCCCGGCGATCAGAAGCAGCGAACGACGCAGCCGGGGCACCTCGGGCAGCCCGTGACTCACCATCGCGTCCAGGGCGGCCAGCTCGTCATCGGCAGCCACCCGATCCGGTAACTCCCCAGGAAGAACGGCCAGTTGACGCCGTAGCCGGGCCACCGCCCCGCGCAATTCCTGGACCCGTTGATCACCCTCGGCCCCGGTCACTCGTCTGTCCTTCTGCAGCTGTTCCACAACGACGGCGTCCTCCCGAGCCGTTGCCCGTTCCGCAATGCGGGCCAGTTAACGCCACTCTGCGCTCATCGCGCCATACGGAGAGCGAAAAAACCGGATCACTGGGTGAATCGGGCGGCTTTGGCCAGAGGCTGACCGTTCCTTATGCATTTTTTCCCCGCCGCCCACCCCCCCTCGGGGGGTGGGCGGGTGTAGTGACGCGGGTGCCCACCCCTGACGGGGTGGGGGAGGAGGCGGGGAGGGGGTGGCGAGGGCCGGGGGTGACGCGGGTGTGGACCAGAGACCCGGCCCTTGCGGAACCCCCGCCCGTCGGCTCAGGAATCCTGTTCCGGTTCCACCGCGTTGCGCCACACCCGGACGTCGATGGTCATGTAGCTGCTGGGGTCCGACTTCGGTGCGTAGCCCTTGAAGGTGATCAGTGCGAGATGGCCGTACTTGGTGGTGAGGCAGATCTGCGCGCCCTTGGAGAACTGCTTGGTCAGGATGGTGTCGGTGAAGCGGGTCTCGTTGCGGCAGGTGGCGAGGGTGCCCTCCTGGCCGGGCTTGAGCAGCACCAGCTTGCCGGTCTCGGTGTCGACCTCGTCGTCCGTGTAGGTGTTGTCCGTGTACGAGAAGTCGATGTCCGTGTCGCTGTCGGAGTTGGTCGGATGGACCGGCTCGTCGGCCAGCGAGATGTGGTAGTCGTCGGGCAGGTTGACGGTCTTGTAGTCGACCGGCTTCGGGTCCTGCACCGGGGCGTCCGGGGTGTCACCGTCGTCCTCGGAACTCGCGGCCGGGTCCTCGGCGGGCGCCGACGAGGAGTCCTTGTGCGCCGCCTTGCCGCCGGCGGCCCGGTCGGCCTTCCGCTGGGTTCCGTCGCCCTTCATGACGTAGTAGACGAGGCCACCGCCGGCGCCCGCGAAGGCCAGCAGGCAGACCAGCAACAGGGTCACGATCAGCCCCGTGCGCTTCTTCTTCGGCGGCTGCGGGGCGGGTACGGAGGCGGTGGGGCCGGTCACTGCCGGTCCGGTGGCCGTGACCGCCGGGCCGGAGCCCGTCGGTCCGGTGAGCGTCGGTCCGGTGAGCGTCGGTCCGGTGGGCGTCGGCGCGCCGGTCCCGGCGGCGGTCGGGGCGTAGGCCGACGGGCCGAAGC
This sequence comes from Streptomyces sp. NPDC048612, assembly GCF_043199295.1. Classification (NCBI taxonomy): domain Bacteria; kingdom Bacillati; phylum Actinomycetota; class Actinomycetes; order Kitasatosporales; family Streptomycetaceae; genus Streptomyces; species Streptomyces sp. NPDC048612. Next base: position 21,558 of record NZ_JBICVV010000037.1, on the reverse strand, counting down.
CGGGCGGCGGGGTCTGCGGGTGGCTCAGCTCGGTCGGCACCGGCGTCGTGGGGCTGGTGGCCGGCTGGGCCGGCGGAACCGACCGGGCGGGCGGGTTCGGCGGCTGGGCCGGAGCGGCTGCGGTGGGCGCCTCCAGCGGGGGCGGCGGTGACTGCGCGGGTGCGGGCGCGGCGGCACGCGTGGTGATGTCGGCGGCGACGGCGGTGGGCAGCCATTCCTCGGGGCGGCGCAGCTGCGTCTGCCCGGAGGCCGCGCCGCACAGCGCGATCACCTCGGCGACGGACGGCCGCTCCGAAGCCTCCTTGGACAGGCAGCGGGTCACCAACTCCCGCAGCTCGTCGGGGAGTCCGGTCAGATCCGGCTCTTCGTGGACGATGCGGTAGAGCACCCCGTGCGAGGTGCCCTCGCCGAACGCCGGGGTGCCGAGGGCCGCGTAGGCGGCGATCTGGCCGAGCGCGAAGACATCGGTGGCGGGGCTGATGGTGGTGCCGGCGGCCTGCTCGGGCGCCATGAAGGTGGGTGTGCCGACGGTGACGCCACTGCTGGTCAGGGAGGTGGCGTCGGCGGCGCGGGCGATACCGAAGTCGATGACGCGCGGGCCGTCGGCGGCCAGCAGCACATTGGAGGGCTTCAGGTCGCGGTGCACGATGCCCGCGCCGTGGATGACCTGGAGCGCCTCGGCGATCCCGGCGACCAGCAGCAGCACGGTGGGCACGGGCAGCCGGCCGTGCTCGGCGACGGCCGCGGCGAGCGAGGGCCCGGGGACGTACGCGGTGGCGAGCCAGGGGGCGGTGCCGTCGGCGTCGCTGTCGATGACCGGCGCGGTGAACAGGCCCTGTACGCGCTGCGCGGACTGCACCTCCTGCTTGAAGCGGCGGCGGAACTCCGCGTCCTCGCTGAACTCGGGGCGGATGACCTTGATGGCCACCGGCCGTCCGCCGGGCGTGTAGGAGAGATAGACCTTGCCCATCCCCCCGGAGCCGAGCCTCGCCGTGAGGCGATAGCCCGCGATCACTCGCGGATCGTCACCTTCCAGTGCCTGGAAGATTCCGGACGCGCCCGCACCGTTTACCACTACTACGTCCCCCGACTCGAAGAAGGCCCGTCGCTTCAGCACGACGACCCTGATGTCCGCAACGGGGAAGAACCTTATCCGGCCAGGCGCCACACCTCACATCGGCAGTCGGCGCGCGCGGCGTCTTGCCCGAAGGGCCCCTTTCGGGAAGGGTTTTGACGGCCGCGACACCTGGGAAACGGGGCCTATGCGCGGCGTCCAAGAATGGCCTGATGATGCGTCGGAACGTGCGTTCCCACCGCCCCCCTTTGGTGTGGGCGGACGGGGTCCGATGCGTATGACGCGACATGGCGGAGCATTCTCCCTTTCAAGGAAATATCCGGCATATCACTGGATCGGAGAACGCCATGGAACCCAACTCCGGCCCCGACAACGGCTCGAATCCCGGTCGCGTCAGCGTCGTCCAACTCATCTGCCGCGCGTACGGCCTGACGGACGCCTCGGAAATCACGATGGAGCACATAGACCGCTATGTCGCCGAGCGCCGCCGGGCGGAGGAGCGCACCCACCAGCTGCGCGACCGGTTCCGACCGCACATCCCCCGGCCACGGGCCGCCGGTGACGCGGCCTGATCCGGTCGGCCGCGCCCCGGGCGGGCCGCCGGACGCGGCGCCATGAGGTAAGCAGTCCCCATGGCACCGACAGCACCGACAGACCCGCGGGAACAGCCGCACCGGGCCCGGCCGGACACCCCTGAGGGAGCGCGGAACGGCGGGCGGCCCGAGGGGAGGGTGGCAGGTCTGCTGCTCGCCGCCGGCGGCGGGCGGCGACTGGGGGGACGGCCCAAGGCACTGCTCGACCACCGGGGACGGCCTCTGGTCGAGCACGCCGCGCGGGCACTGCGGGACGGCGGCTGCGACCCCGTACACATCGTGCTGGGGGCGGCCGCCGCTGCCGTGCGCGAACGGGCCGGCCTCGCGGCGTACGGCGTCTCGGAGAACCCGGACTGGGCCCGGGGCATGGGCTCTTCGCTGCGGGTGGGCCTGGCCGCACTGGCGGATTCCGGGGCGGACGCGGCCCTGGTGGCCCTGGTGGACCAGCCGGGCATCGGCGCCGCGGCGGTGGCGCGGGTGGTGGCCGCGTACGACGGCCGCGGCGCGCTCGCCTCCGCGGCGTACGACGGACGGCGCGGCCATCCGGTGCTCTTCGGCGCCGACCGCTGGGCGGACATCGCGGCGTCGGCGGAGGGCGACCGCGGGGCGCGCGACTACCTCCGGCGGCATGCGGACAGCCTCACCCTCGTCGAGTGCGCCGACATCGCCGAGCCGTACGACATCGACACGCCGGAGGATCTTCACCGGCTGGAGTGAGTGCGGGCGGCGGGCGGCGGCTTCCGGGCCCGGGTGCGGGAGTAATGGAGAGTGACCGGCGTGGCACCGAGAGCCATTCGATCACCACTTCTGTCGACCCTGAGTATCTCGACGTCAACAAACCATTGAAGTTCCGCGATAAGGAAACTAGTCTCCACTGGTCAGAAGCGCCCTGAACCCAGACGGCGCCCGCGACCGTATCCGGGAGCCCGCGGCACCCCGTGCCGCCCGGTGTCCCGGCGGCCGTCGGCACCGCCGCTGAATGGAGTGACAGCTCATGTCCGCACCAGCGCCGTCCCCGCTGGCCATCGTCGCAGTCGACCCCGCGCACACCCCCGAACGGCAGGGCGAGGTGCTCACCGACGCCGCGCTCACCTTCGTCGCCGAGCTTCACCGCCGGTTCACCCCGCGCCGCGACGAGCTGCTCGCCCGCCGGGCCGAGCGCCGCGACGAGATCGCCCGGACCAGCTCGCTGGACTTCCTGCCGGAGACCGCCGCGGTCCGCGCCGACGACAGCTGGAAGGTCGCTGACGCACCGGCCGCGCTCAACGACCGCCGGGTCGAGATCACCGGCCCCACGGACCGCAAGATGACCATCAACGCGCTCAACTCGGGCGCCAGGGTCTGGCTCGCCGACTTCGAGGACGCCTCGGCGCCGACCTGGGAGAACGTCATCGGCGGCCAGGTCAACCTGATCGACGCCTACGAGCGCCGCATCGACTTCACCGACGCCGCGTCCGGCAAGTCGTACGCCCTCAAGCCCGCCGAGGAGCTCGCCACCGTCGTGATGCGGCCCCGCGGCTGGCACCTCGACGAGCGTCATCTGCAGTTCGAGGGGCGGCCGGTGCCCGGCGCCCTGGTGGACTTCGGGCTGTACTTCTTCCACAACGCCAAGCGTCTGCTGGACCTCGGCAAGGGCCCGTACTTCTACCTGCCGAAGACCGAGTCGTACCTGGAGGCCCGCCTCTGGAACGAGATCTTCGTCTTCGCCCAGGACTACGTCGGCATCCCCCAGGGCACGGTGCGCGCCACCGTCCTCATCGAGACCATCACGGCCGCGTACGAGATGGAGGAGATCCTCTACGAACTGCGCGACCACGCCTCGGGCCTGAACGCCGGCCGCTGGGACTACCTCTTCTCCATCGTCAAGAACTTCCGTGACGGCGGCGCCAAGTTCGTCCTCCCGGACCGCAACGCGGTCACCATGACGGCGCCGTTCATGCGCGCCTACACCGAACTCCTCGTCCGTACCTGCCACAAGCGCGGTGCGCACGCCATCGGCGGCATGGCGGCCTTCATCCCCAACCGCCGTGACCCGGAGGCCAACGAGAAGGCGCTCGCCAAGGTCAGGAACGACAAGGACCGGGAGGCCGGCGACGGCTTCGACGGCTCCTGGGTCGCGCACCCCGACCTGGTCCCGGTCGCCCGTGCCTCCTTCGACGCGGTGCTCGGCGACCGGCCGAACCAGAAGGACCGCCTGCGCGAGGACGTCTCGGTCTCGGCCGCCGACCTCATCGCCATCGACTCCCTGGACGCCAAGCCCACCTACCAGGGCCTGATCGACGCCGTCCAGGTCGGCACCCGCTACATCGAGGCCTGGCTGCGCGGCCTGGGCGCCGTCGCCATCTTCGGCCTCATGGAGGACGCCGCGACCGCCGAGATCTCCCGCTCGCAGATCTGGCAGTGGGTGGACGCCGGTGTCGTCTTCGAGAACGGCGAGAAGGCCACCGCGGACCTGGTGCGCACGGTGGCCGCCGAGCAACTGGCCGCCATCCGCGCCGAGATCGGCGAGGAGGCCTTCGCCTCGGGCAAGTGGCAGCAGGCCCATGACCTGCTGCTGCGGGTCGCCCTGGACCCGGACTACACCGAGTTCCTGACGCTGCCCGCGTACGAGCTGCTGGTCTGAGCCGGCTCGGCGTACGTCCCTGTGGTGGGGCGGGGGCGGGGCGGCGGCGCGGGCCCCCCCCGGGGGGGCGCCCCCCCCCCCCGGGGGGGGGCCCCGCCCCGGGGGGGGGGATGTTCAGACCCACGGGGGGTGGCGAGGGCGGCGCGGGCGCGCGGGGGGGGGCGGCGGGGGCCGCCCCCCCCCCCCCCCCCCCACGGCGTTCCGGCCGCCGCCCGACGGGGCGGGCGCCCCGGCACGGTGTGGTGTCATGTGAGCACCAAGTGGAGAGGCAGTCGGATGGACGATCGGCCAGGAGAACACGGTGCGCCGCCGGCCGCGAACGGGGACGCGGGCCAGGAGTTGGGCATGACGGTGGCCGAGCGTCTGCGGCGACTCCAGGGTTCCCTGTCGCCCGCGGAGCGCAAGATCTCCCGCGCGCTGCTGGCGCACTACCCCGCGGCGGGCCTGGAGTCGACGTCCGGGCTGGCCGGACGCGCGGGGGTGAGCCCGCCGACCGTGGTCCGCTTCGTCGTCCGGCTCGGCTTCGAGGGCTACCGGCACTTCCAGCAGTCCCTGCGGGACGAGGTGCAGGCCCGCCGCGCCTCGCCGCTGACCCTGCGGCCGGTGGTCAGCGAGAGCTCTCCGACCTCGGACCTGGTCGAGGCGGCGGAGGAGGTCGGCCGGGGGGCCCTGAGCCACACCTTCGCGGCGCTGCCGGAGCAGGAGTTCGACCGGGCCGTCGAGCTGATCTGCGACCCGTCGAAGCGGATCGTGAGCTTCGGCGGGCGGTTCTCCCGCCTCCTGGCCGAGTACCTGGATCTGCATCTTCGGCTGCTGCGGCCGGGCACCCAGGTACACCTGCCGGCCCCTGGCGGGGACGGCGGCTTCCGGGTGGACCTCGGGCGGCGGGAGGTGTGTGTGGTCTTCGACTTCCGGCGCTACCAGCGCGACACCGTGGAGCTCGCCCGCTTCGCGCAGGAACGCGGCGCGCGGGTCGTGCTGTTCACCGATCCGTGGCTGTCCCCGGCGGCCGAGTTCGCCGATGTCGTGCTGCCCGTGCGGGTCGAGGCGCCCAGTCCGTTCGACAGCCTCGTGGCGCCCGTGGCGGTGGTGGAGACGCTCGTGGCCGCGGTGCACGTACGCCTGGGAACAGCGGCGGAGGAGCGGATGAGGGCCGCGGAGGAGGCGTCGGGCGACCGCACCATGGAATGACGCCCATGAAATGAATATTTCATGCACACCTCTTGACGCGCCTTGTGGAACGTATGTTTCATGACAGGGCTCGGGCTGCTGTGGACTCAGCCCCGTCTCCTCCTCGGAGCGCCCTGTGTCGAATCCCCCTCGAACACGCAAGCTGCGCTTGTGGGAAGCGCTTACCCTCTCCGTCGGCCTCATGGGGCCGACACTCGCCATGGGTCTCAATGGGGCCGGAGTGGCGGCCACCGTCGGCAAGGCCGTCCCCCTCGTCTTCCTGCTCGGCCTGTTCGGGGTCGGCCTGGTCGCCTACGGCTTCTGGCGGCTGACCCAGCACTTCAACCAGGCCGGTTCCGTGTACGCCCTGGCCGGGGCCACCATCGGGCCCCGCGCCGGATTCTTCGGCGGCTTCGCCCTGCTGGGCACCTATCTCGCCTTCCTCGTCTGCACCCTCGCCGCGACCGGTGTCTTCGCCCAGGCGCTCCTGCACGCGACGGGCATCCGGTCCACCGGCCCCTGGGTGGCCGTCGCGTTCCTCGCGGCCCTCGGCGTCACCGCACTCAACTCCCGGGACGGCCGCACCACCGCCCGCACCCTGCTGATCGTGGAGGGCATCGGCATCCTCGCCATGCTGGTGCTCGCCGCCGTCATCACGGTGCGGGCCGCCACGGGATCGGCGCCCCGGCAGCAGAGCCTCGACCTCTCGGTGTTCACCGCCGGCGGCACCACGTACGGCGCGGTCATGACGGCCACCGTCTTCGCCTTCCTGTCCTGGGCGGGGTTCGAGGCCTGTGCGTCGCTGGGTGAGGAGACCGCCGACCCCCGGCGCAACATCCCCCGCGCGCTGGCCGGCAGCGTGCTGCTGACCGGCTGCCTCTACGTCCTGATGATGTTCGCCCAGACCATCGGCTTCGGCACCGACGCCCAGGGGGTACGAGAGTTCGGCGCGGCCGAGTCGGCCCTCTCGACGCTCTCCGGGCGGTACATCGGCACCTGGTTCGCGCTCGTCATCGCCTTCACCGCGGTCGCCTCCGCCTTCGCCGCCGCGCTGTCCTCCTCGGCGGCTGCCGCCCGGATGGTCCAGGCGCTGGCCCGGGACGGCTTCGGGCCGCGCGCCCTCGCCCGCACCCACCCCGTCACCGGCGCCCCGACCACGGCACTGCGGGTGTGCGGCGCCGTCGCGGCGGCGCTGACCGTGGTGATGTACGGCACCGGGGCCGCCGCCTTCGACACGTACTACTGGTACGCCACGATCGGCGTGCTGTGCGTCCTGGTGGTGTACGCGGTCGCCGGGGTCGGGGTGATCGTCTTCACGCTCTCCGGGCGGGGCCGGATTCCCCGCTACGAACTGGTGGTGCCGGTCGCCGGGCTGGGCTATCTGGGCTTCGTCTTCCTCCAGCAGTCGACCGGCCAGCGTGCGCCGTACACCTTCTTCCCCTGGATCGCCGCAGCCTGGTGCCTGGCCGGTGTCGCGGTCGTCCTCGCGGCGCCCTCCCTCACCCGGCGCATCGGCGCCCGGCTGACCAGCACGCCGCTCGACGGCGCGCAGCCGACCGACCCGAACCGAAAGGTGCCCTCATGACCCTGGTGCACACGACGGGGAAGGAGCCGGGACTCCTCGGTCCCGCCACCGTCCCCGGCCCCTCCCCCACGCTCCGCGCCGCCCCGGAGGAACCCCCGATGACCGACGCCGCCACCGTCTTCGTCGCCACCTGCGATCTGGCCGGACAGGTTCGGGGGCGGGCCGTGCCCTCCTCGGACCAGGCCTCCGCGCTGCGCTCCGGCACCGGATGGGTACCGGCCGACCTCGCGATCTCCTCGTTCGGCCCGATCGCGCCCGACAACGTCTTCGGTTCGCGGGGCGACCTGCGGCTGGTCCCCGATCCGGCCACCGCGGTCGACATCCCGGCGGACGGGGACACCCCGGCCCTCCGGCTCTACCTCGCCGACCAGACCCTGCCCGACGGGGAACCCTGGCCCTGCTGTCCGCGCACCTTCCTCCGCGACGCGGTCGAGGAGCTGCGGGAGCGCACCGGGATCGAGGTGGTCGCCGCGATCGAGCACGAGTTCGTGCTCGGCGGACTGCCGGCCGGCCCGCCCTTCTCGCTGCAGCGCTTCCGCCAGGCGGAGCCCTTCGGTTCGGACCTCGTACGGCTCCTGGAGCAGGCCGGGCTGCAGCCGGAGAACTGGCTCCCGGAATACGGGGACGGCCAGTTCGAGATCACCCTGCGGCCCGGGACCGCGATGTCCGCCGCCGACCGCGCCGTGCTGCTCAAGGAGCTGGTGCGCGACCTCGCCCGCCGCCGGGGGCTGCCGGTCAGCTTCGCGCCCCTCCTCGCCCCGGACGGGGTGGGCAACGGCGTCCACCTCCATCTGAGCCTGAAGGACGCCGAGGGCCGCCCGCTCCTCTTCGACCCCTCGCGCCCGGGGCGCCTCTCGGCGCTCGGCGCCCGGTTCTCCGCCGGCATCCTGCGCCACGCACCGGCCCTGACCGCCTGGACGGCACCGAGCCCGGTCTCCTTCCTCCGGCTCACCCCCCATCGCTGGAGCGCGGGAGGGATCTTCCTCGCCGAGCGCAACCGCGAGTCGCTGCTGCGGATCTGCCCCACGACGCAGCTCGCCGGGGGCGACGCCGCCGGGCAGTTCCACCTGGAGTACCGCGCGGCGGACGCCACCGCCAATCCCTGGCTCGCCCTGGGGGTCCTCCTCCGCGCCGGGCTGGAAGGGCTGGTGCGCGACTACGACGAGCCCACGGTGTGGCCGGAGGACACCGACGCCTCGGTACTCGACGGTGTCCCCGCCCTCCCCTCCTCCCTCGAAGAGGCCCTGCACGCACTCGAATCGGACGAGGTCGTGCGGTCGTGGTTCGATCCGCGGCTCCTCGCCACCCATCTGTCGGTCAAGCGGTCCGAGCTGGCGCAGCTGGCCGGGCTGGACGACGCCGCACGTATCCGGAAGGTCGCCGATGTCCACTGATGCCCTGGCGGCGGCGCTCGCCGAACTGCCGCTCGTGGACCACCATGTCCACGGCGCGCTCCGCGATGACACCGACCGCGCCGGACTGGAGCTGATGCTCACCGAGTCCGACCGTCCGGTCCCGCCCTGGATGACCCAGTTCGACTCGCAGATCGGCTTCGCGGTGCGCCGCTGGTGCGCCCCGGTCCTCGGACTCGCCGCGCACGCCGCGCCGGACGCCTATCTCGCCCGGCGCCGGGAGCTGGGAGCGGCGGAGGTCACCCGCCGACTCCTCGCGGCCTCCGGTATCGACCACTACCTGCTGGAGACCGGCTACGGGGGTGCGGAGATCCTCGGCACCGACGAGATGGCCAGGGCCTCCGGTCGCCGCGTCGACGAGATCGTCCGGCTGGAGTCGGTGCTGGAGGACGTGGCCCGCAGCGGTGTGGCCGCGGCGGAGCTGCCCGAGCGGTTCCGCGAGACCCTCGCCGCACGGACCACCGACGCGGTCGGCCTCAAGAGCATCGTCGCCTACCGCTTCGGCTTCGACTTCGATCCCGGGCGGCCGGCCGACCAGGAGGTGGCCGCCGCGGCCGGGCGGTGGCTGGCCGAGTGCGCGCGCACGGGGACCGTACGGGTCTCCGACCCGGTGCTGCTCCGCTTCGTCCTGTGGTCCGGCGTCGACCGGGGGCTGCCCATCCAGCTGCACGCGGGGTACGGCGATCCGGACGTGGAACTGCACCGCTGTGACCCGCTGTTGCTCACCCGGTTCATCAGGAGCGTGCAGCCGCACGGGGTCGATCTGCTGTTGCTGCACTGCTACCCCTTCCAGCGCAACGCCGGGTATCTGGCGCAGGTCTTCCCGCATGTCTTCTTCGATGTCGGGCTCGGTGTGAACTACACCGGTGTGCGCTCCGACGCCGTGGTGGCCGAGTCGCTGGAGCTGGCTCCGTTCGCCAAGATCCTCTTCTCCAGCGACGCCTGGGGGCCGCCCGAACTGCACCATCTGGGCGCGCTGTTGTGGCGGCGCGGCATGCTGCGGGCGATGGCGCCGTGGGTCGGCGACGGCGAATGGGACCTCGATGAGGCGGTCCGGGTGGCCCACATGATCGGACGCGGCAACGCCCGCCGGGTCTACGGTCTGGAGGGCGCCGCATGAGCCTCGGCCACACCCTGACCACCCTGGCGGCACAGCTCGAACGGGAGCTGGACGACGCCGTCGCGCTGCGCCGTCAACTCCACGCCCGGCCCTGTCTGTCGGGCGACGAGGCCGCGGCCCGCGAGCTGGTGCTCGCCGCGCTGCCCGGCCGGCACGCCGCCACCGAGGTCGCCGGCACCGGAGCCGTGGTCCGCGTCGGCGGCAGCGGTCCGGCCGTCGCCGTCCGCGGTGAACTCGACGCCCTGGCGGTGCACGAGGAGACCGGTGTGCCCTGGGCGTCGCGGCACCCGGGCGTGATGCACGCCTGCGGTCATGATGTGCACCTGGCCGCGCTGGTCGCCCTCGCGCGGGCCGTGGACCGGGCCGGCGGCCCGGCACCGCTGCTCGCCGTGCTGCAGCCCCGCGAGGAGACCTACCCCTCCGGCGCACGGGACGTCACCGAGGACGGCGTCCTCGAACGCGAGCAGTGCCGGGCGGCCATCGGCGCGCATGTCCAGCCGGCGCTCGCGGCGGGAACCGTCGCCTGTACGCCCGGTGGCGTCAACGCCTCGGCGGACGAGTTCACCGTGACCGTCCGGGGCCGCGGCGGCCACGCGGCCTACCCGCACCTCACCCGCGACCCCGTGGTCACCCTCGCCCATGTCGTGGTCGCCCTCCAGAGCCTGGTGAGCCGGGGGATCGACCCGATGTCCTCCGTCGTGCTGAGCGTCACCACGCTCGCCGCCGGGACCGCGGCGAACGTCGTCCCCGGCACCGCCGAGGCCCGCGGCACCCTGCGCGCGATGCGTGCGGCCGACCGTGAGGTCATCCAGGAACGGCTGGTGGAGACCGCCGGGCTGGTGGCACAGGCGCACGGCTGCACCGCGGACGTCCGGATCACCCGGGGTGAGCCGGTGCTCGACAACGACGCGACGCTGACCGCCGCGGCCCGGCCGCTGCTCGCCTCCCTCGGCCTGAAGGTGGCCGCCGACCTGCGGTCCGCCGGCGCGGACGACTTCTCGTACTTCTCCGAGCGGATGCCCGCGCTGATGCTGTTCGTGGGGACGCACGGCGGCACCGAGCAACTGCACTCCCCGACGTTCCTGCCGCCCGACGAACGGGTGCGGGACGTCGCCCACGCCCTGCTCGCCGGCTATCTGGCCGCCGCCGAGCAGTTCATCCCACGGCGCTGACGCCCCCTTCCCCGGCGCCCGCCCCGACCCCTCATTCAGGAACGAGGACCCGCACATGACCGCCACCGACACCACCGGCGACCGTCCGCCCGCCCCCGAGGCCCGGCAGCACCTCGACCTCGCCGAGACCGCCACCGCCCGCAACTACCACCCGCTGCCCGTGGTGCTCAGCTCCGGCCGGGGCGCGTGGGTGACCGACGTCGGCGGGCGCCGCTATCTGGACTGCCTGGCCGGCTATTCGGCGCTCAACTTCGGCCACGGCCACCCCCGGCTGCTGGCCGCCGCCCGGGAACAGCTCGAACGCCTCACCCTGACCAGCCGCGCCTTCCACCACGACCGGCTCGGCCCGTTCTGCCGGGACCTCGCCCAACTCGCCGGAATGGACCTGGTGTTGCCGATGAACACCGGTGCCGAGGCCGTGGAGACGGCGCTCAAGGTGGCCCGGAAGTGGGGCTACGAGGTCAAGGGCGTACCCGCGGACCGTGCGAACATCATCGTCGCCGACGGGAACTTCCACGGGCGTACCACCACGATCGTGAGCTTCTCGACGGACCCCGGCGCACGGGAGGGCTTCGGCCCGTTCACGCCCGGCTTCCGTACGGTGCCCTACGGGGACGCCGCGGCGCTGGCGGCCGCGGTCGACGAGCACACCGTGGCGGTGCTGCTCGAACCGATCCAGGGCGAGGCGGGCGTGGTGATCCCGCCGCAGGGGTACCTGCCGGCCGTGCGCGAGCTGTGCAGCCGGGAGAACGTCCTGTTCGTGGCTGACGAGATCCAGTCCGGTCTCGGCCGGACCGGCACCACCTTCGCCTGCGACGCGGAGGGGGTCACCCCGGACATGTACGTCCTGGGCAAGGCTCTCGGCGGCGGCATCGTGCCGCTGTCCGCCGTGGTTGCCCGCCACGAGACCCTCGGCGTCATCCGGCCCGGCAACCACGGCTCGACGTTCGGCGGCAACCCGCTGGCCGCCGCCGTCGGGCACACCGTCGTCGAGCTGCTGCGGACCGGCGAGTACCAGGCGCGGGCCACCCGGCTCGGCGAGCAGCACCGCGAGCGTCTCGAAGCGCTGATAGGCCACGGCGTGCTCGCCGTCCGCAGCCGTGGGCTGTGGAGCGGTGTCGACATCGACCCACAGCTCATGTCGGGCCGCGAGGCCTGCGAACGGCTCCTGGCGAGGGGCATCCTCGCCAAGGACACCCATGGCTCCACGATCCGTCTGGCCCCGCCCCTGGTCATCACGGCCGACGAACTCGACTGGATGACCGGCCAGCTCGCCGAGGTACTCGCCGCGCCCCGCTCCTGAGCGCTCCGCCGGACCGGGCCGTCGGGTCGGACGTCGGACCCACCGGCGGCCGGTCCGGGCTGTCGGCCCGGCCGCACGCCGGCCCGGCCGCGGCCAGTCCGCCGATCCCGCCGCCGGCGACGGCCGCCGGGCACCGCTTCCGGGGCATGGCGCACGCTACTATGCCCGTAGTAGATAGACACTACAAACGTAGTAAAGAGACCGGAAGGACACACAGGGTGGCACGACGGCGGGAGCAGGTGCTGGACGCGGCGGTCCAGGTGCTGGGGAGCGAGGGAGCGCGGCGGCTGACCTACCAGGCGGTGGACGCCGCGGCGGGTGTCCCCTCGGGTACCGCCTCGAACTACTTCCGTAACCGGGCGGCGCTGATCGACGGCATCGTCGACCATCTCCAGACCCTGGAGCACCGCGACTGGGAGCGCTTCGCCGCGGCCGCCGCCCCGGCCGACACCGGCGAACTCGCCGACAGCGTCGCCCAGTTCCTGCGGCATGCGACCGGCCCCGAGCTGGCCAGGACCGCCGCCCGCTTCGCGCTCTTCCTGGAGGCCACCGCGCGGCCCGAGATCCGGCCGGCGCTCACCCGCGGCCGGGCGGCCGTCCTCGGCTGGGGCGGGGAGTGGCTGCGGCGCTTCGGCTCGCCGTCCCCCCGCCGGCACTGCGAGATTCTCTTCGACTACATGGACGGCGTCGCCTTCCACCAACTCGCCTTCCCCGACGAGGACTTCGACCCGGCACCGGGCCTCCGCGAGCTGCTCCGCGGCCTGCTGGGCTGACCCCGCCCTACCCCGGCGGAACGCCCGACGGCCCCCGGAACGCCCGACGGCCCGTGAGGAAGCGCCGGATGCCGCTCCCCCACGGGCCGTCGGGCCGCGCCGGTGTCAGTGGGCAGGCGCCGCCGCGGGCGCCCCGGCCTCGTCCGTGGCGCCGGAGGCGGGGCGCGGCGCGGTCTCCGCCTCGCCGCGGGCGGCCGCGGCCGTGCCGTCCGCGGGGTCTCCCTCCGCGGTCCCGCCGTCCGCCGTCTTCCGCCCGAAGTGGTTGAAGGCGAGGTTGAGGACGATGGCGACCAGACAGCCGGTGCTGATGCCGGAGTCCAGGACGACCAGCAGGTCCTTGGGGAGGTGGTGGTAGAAGTCCGGGGCGGCGATCGGGATCAGGCCGACGCCGACGGCCGCAGCGACGATCAGCGCGTTGTCGCCCTTCTCCATCGCCGCGGTGGCCAGCGTCTGGATACCGCTGGCCGCCACCGAGCCGAACAGCACGATGCCCGCGCCGCCGAGGACCGGCAGCGGCACCAGCGAGATCACCGAGGCGGCCACCGGGCACAGGCCCAGCACGATCAGGATCAGCCCGCCGGTCGCCACGACGAAGCGGCTGCGCACCCTGGTCATCGCGACCAGGCCGATGTTCTGGGCGAAGGCGCTGTTGGCGAAGCCGTTGAACAGCGGGCTGAGGGCGGTGCCGAGGGTGTCGGCGCGCAGTCCGCCCTCGATGGTGCGCTCGTCCGCCGGACGGCCGACGATCCTGCCGAGGGCCAGCATGTCGGCCGTCGACTCGGTCATACAGACCAGCATCACGATGCACATGCTGACGATCGCGGCGAGGTCGAACTGCGGGGCGCCGAAGTGGAACGGCGTCGGGAAGCCGACCAGGGACGCCTCCGAGAGCGCCGAGAAGTGGGTGATGCCGACGGGTATCGCGATCAGCGTGCCGGCGATCAGGCCGAGCAGGATCGCGATCTGCTGGAGGAAGCCGCGCAGCGTCCGGCGCAGCACCAGCACGATCAGGAAGGTCAGCGCGGCCATCCCGATGTTGGTCAGCGAACCGTAGTCCGGGGCCCGGTCGTTGCCGCCCTGCGACCAGTTGAAGGCCACCGGCAGCAGCGAGACGCCGATCAGGGTGATGACGGTGCCGGTGACCACCGGCGGGAAGAACCGTACGAGCTTGGAGAAGTAGGGGGCGACGAGGAAGCCCAGCACCCCGGCGACGATCACCGCGCCGAAGATGACCGGGAGGGCGTCGCCGGGGCCCTGCGCCTTGCCGATGGCGACCATCGGCGTGACACCGGCGAACGAGACGCCGTTGACGAACGGGAGCCGGGCGCCGACCTTCCAGAAGCCGAGCGTCTGGAGGAGGGTGGCGATGCCCGCGGTGAAGAGGCTGGCGCCCATCAGGAAGGCGGTCTCGGTGGCGCTCAGCCCGCAGGCCGGGCCCACGATCATCGGTGGGGCCACCACACCCGCGTACATCGCGGCCACATGCTGCAGGCCGCTGGTGAACATCTTCAGGGGCGGGAGGGTCTCATCGACCGGATGCTTCCGGTCCCCCTCCGACTGCTGCCCGGTCATTGCGGCCACTGCGGGCCTCCTTCGTTTTCTGCGTCACCGGGGGCCGGCGAGGCGAGGCTGTCACGGAGGGCGTGCGATGTGGTGCGGGTGCGGGACGTCGCCTGGTGAGCGTGGTCGGCACGGCGCGCTTGTGGCGCGTGGACGGTGGCTGCCGGGCCTACCGGCCCCGGGGGTACGGGAATTCCCGCCCCCCGGGGTACGGCGCCTATGGACCCCGCTCGGGTCCACAGGCCCGGCCGGGAGCCGTCCCTCCCGGCCGAGTCAGGGGTGTGCGTCGGTGGTGTGACCGCGCCGTGGGGGTCAGCCCTCGGCGGCGATACGGGCCAGACGCTGTGCCTCCGCCCGCGCAGTGCGGGCGACGGTGTCCTCGTCGACGTTGCTGAGGTGGTTGTCCTCGACGACCGGCCGGCCGCCGACGAGGGAGAGGGTGACCGGTGCGGCGGCGCCGAAGACCAGCGCGGTGACCGGGTCGGCGATGGAGGAGTGGCCGAGGCCGTCCAGCTTCCACAGCACCAGGTCGGCGAGCTTGCCGGCCTCCAGCGAGCCGATCTCGGACGTCCGGCCGAGGACCTGCGCGCCGCCGTAGGTGCCGAGCCGCAGCGCCTTGCGGGCGTTGAGCGCGGCTTCCCGGTGGGCGCCGAGGCGGTTGATGAGCAGCGCGTTGCGCAGCTCGGTGTGGAGTTCGCCGGACTCGTTGGAGGCGGTGCCGTCGACGCCGAGACCGACCGGAACGCCGGCCGCGAGCATGTCGGGGACCCGGGCGATACCGGCCGCGAGGCGGGCGTTGGAGGACGGGCAGTGCGCGACGCCGGTGCCGGTGCGGGCGAAGGCGGCGATGTCGGAGTCGTTCATGTGGACGCAGTGCGCCATCCACACGTCGTCACCGAGCCAGCCGGTCGACGCGAAGTAGTCGGTGGGGCCCATGCCGAACAGCTCGTGGCAGAACTTCTCCTCCTCCACGGTCTCCGAGCCGTGGGTGTGCAGCCGTACGCCCTTGCGGCGGGCCAGTTCGGCGCCCTGCCGCATGAGTTCGGTGGACACGGAGAACGGCGAGCAGGGCGCGGCGGCGATGTGCACCATCGAGCCGAAGGAGGCGTCGTGGTAGGTGTCGATGGCCTCCTCGGTCGCCAGCAGGGCGCCCTCGGTGGTCTCGACGGCGAAGTCCGGGGGCAGCCCGCCGTCCTTCTCGCTGCGGTCCATGGAGCCGCGGGCCAGGGTGATCCGGGCGCCGATCTCCGCGGCGGCCGCGAGTTCCGCGCCGACGAGGTCGCCGGTTCCCCGGGGGAAGACGTAGTGGTGGTCGGCGGCGGTGGTGACACCGCCCTTGACCATCATGCCGAGCGAGCCCTGGGTGGCCGCGGCGAGCATCGGGGCGTCGATCCGGGCCCAGGTCGGGTAGAGCGCCACCAGCCAGTTGAAGAGGTTGTGGTCGGTGGCCAGGCCCCGGGTGATCCACTGGTAGAAGTGGTGATGGGTGTTGACCAGGCCGGGGGTGACGAGGTGTCCGGTGCCGTCGATCCGCCGGACCACGTTCGCCAGCCCCTCGGGTGCCTTGCCCGCGCCCACCGACTCGATGACCTGGTCGGCGACGACCACATGGCCGGTGGCGTACTCGGTGTCGTGGGCGTCGACGGTCGCGATGGCGCAGTTCTCGATGACGAGGCGCTGCTTCACCGCGCTGCCAGGGGATGCCGGTGCGGCCATGGTGCGATTCCTTCTTTCGGTGATGGCGGTGGGCACGGCATGGCCCTAGGGGATTTGAGTGCCGGAGCCGGACGGAGCGGCTGACAGGACCGCTGTCCGTGGGGTGCTCCGGGTGCCGAGGTGGTGGAAGAACAGGTTGAGCACGACCGCGGTCAGGGCTCCGGCGCTGATCCCGGAGCCGAGCACGGTCTGTGCCCAGGCGGGGAAGTCGGCGTAGAAGGCCGGCGCGGCGAGCGGGATGATGCCCGCCCCGAGCGACACGGCCACCAGGATGATGTGGGAGCTGTCGTCGAGACCGGCCGCGGAGAGCGTACGGATACCGCTGACCGCGATCGAACCGAACAGGACGATACCCGCGCCGCCGAGCACCGGCATCGGCACCAGCGAGACCACCGCGCCCAGCACGGGGAAGGCGCCCAGGACCAGCAGGGTGGCGCCGGCCAGTGCGACGACGTACCGGCTGCGGACCCGGGTCAGCGAGACCACCCCGACGTTCTGCGCGAAGGCGCTGGTCGGGAAGCCGCCGAAGACGGGGCCGAGCAGGGTGGCGAGGCCGTCGGTGCGCAGCCCGCGGGTGAGGGTGGCGCCGGTGGCCGGGCGGTCGCAGATCTCCCCGAGGGCGAGCATCCCGGCCGAGGACTCCGTCATCAGCACCAGCATCACGAGGCACAGGGAGAGGATCGCGGCGGGCTGGAACTCGGGGGCGCCGAAGGAGAACGGGGTGGGCAGCGCGACGACGGGGGCAGCGCGCAGCCCGTCGAGGCTCGCCATCCCGAAGGGCGCCGCGGCGAGGGTGCCGGCGACCAGGCCGATCAGCAGCGCGATCTGCTGGACGAAGCCCCGGGTGAAGCGCTGCACGAGCAGGATCACCACCAGGGTGAAGGCGGCGAGCGCCAGGTACTTCATGGCGCCGAAGTCGGCGGCCTGCTTGTCGCCGCCCTGCGCCCAGCCGACCGGCACGGGCATCAGGGTGACCCCGATGAGGGTGATGACGACACCGGTGACCAGCGGCGGGAAGAAGCGCAGCAGTCTGCCGAAGAACGGGCCGACGGCGAGGCAGAAGGCCCCGGCGACCATCACCGCCCCGTAGATCGCGGGGAGTTGATGGCCGGTGGCGGTGGTCTCGGCGATGGCGAGCATCGGGGTGATGCCGGCGGAGCTGGCCGCGTTGACGAACGGCAGGCGGTTGCCGGCGAAGCGGCGGAGGCCGAGGGTCTGCACCAGCGTGGCGAGCCCGGCGACGAGCAGGCTCGCGGCGATCAGCCGGGTCCGGCCCGCGGTGTCCAGGCCGACGGCCTGGCCGACGATGAGCGGAGGGGTGACGACACCGGCGTACATGGCCGCGATGTGCTGGAGCGCGGCGGGGACGAGCCGTCGGGCCGCCGGCCTCTCGTCCACCGGATGGACCGGGGACGCGGGGTGGTGCGGGTCGTGCGGGTGCGGTGCCATGGGTCGTTCCCCTCAGGATGTGCGTTCCCCTCCCCGCTGCGGGGTGGGGAGGGGAACGCACGGCACGGCGTTGCGTCGGAGCCGCTCAGAGGTTCGTCAGATCCACCGGGATCTCGGGCTCGACACCGTCGCGCAGAACAGTGGCTTCGATCAGTCCGTACGGGCGGTCCGCCGCGTAGTAGACCTCATTGTCGTTCTTGAGCCCGAACGGCTCCAGGTCCACCAGGAAGTGATGCTTGTTCGGGAGCGAGAAGCGGATCTCGTCGACCTCCGAGCGGTGATTGATCACGCGCGCCCCCATCTGGTACAGGGTCTGCTGGAGCGAGAGGCTGTAGGTCTCCGCGAAGGCCTGCAGCATGTGCTTCTTGACCTGCTCGTACGAACGCTCCCAGTTCGGCATCCGCTGCTCGTCGTCGGTCCAGTTGAACCGCCAGCGGCCGGACACCTCGGTGGCCAGGATGCGGTCGTAGGCCTCCTTGAGGGTCGTGTACTTGTCCTTGATGTAGCCCCAGAACTCCGAGTTGGTGGAGTTCATCACCACCAGGTCCTTGAGGCCGGAGATGACCTGCCACCGCTCACCGTCGTAGGTGATCTCGGTGAGCCGGGTCTCCTGGCCCTTGCGGACGAAGGAGTGCTGGACCTCGTCGGCGCCGATGAAGCGGGAGTTGGCGTCGGAGCCGGCGATCCGCTCCCAGGCGTACTCCTCGATCCGGATACGGGCCCGGTGGATCGGCTCCTGACTGGTGACGAAGTGCCGGGCCAGGTGGATGCCGAACTGCTCGGCCGACTCGATCCCGTGCTCCTTGGCGAAGGCGTACACGGTGTTCTTGGTCGTGTCGGTGGGCAGGCAGTGCGCGTTGGAGCCGGAGAGGTGGACCTCCTCCAGGTCGCCGGAGAGCGACACCGAGACGTTCAGGTCCTTGATGTGGTGGGTGTCGCCGTCCCGGGTGATCTTGACGACGCGGTTCTCCGCTTTGCCGTACTGGTTCTGGCCGAGCATCACAGGGCGGGCCGGGCGGGAATCGGCAGCGCGGGCCGGGCGGGAATCGGCAGGGCGGGCCGGGCGGGATCGGTCGGTCATGTCGGTGCTAGCTCCCTCGGTATACGGAGTAGCCGAACGGGTTGAGCAGCAGCGGTACGTGATAGTGCTCGCCCGGCTGGACGGCAAAGGTGATTGCCACCTCCGGGAAGAAAGCTCCGCTGTCCCTTACGCGGGGGGCGTCCTGCTGTTCCTCGGCTTGCTGGGGTGAAGCGCGGTGCTGGTGTGAAACGCGGTGCTTGTTTGAGACGAAGTACTCCTCGACGGCGAAGTCGAGGCGTACATGGGTGGTGCCGGCCGGCAGCTCCGGCAGGTCCTTGCAGCGTCCGTCAGCGTCGGTGGTGGACGCGCCGTGGGCGGTCCAGGCGCCGTCGCCGCCGGAGCGCACCGAGAGCGTGAGGGCGACGCCCTCCGCGGGGCGGCCCACGCTGGTGTCCAGGATGTGGGTGGACACCGACGTCGGTGCAGCCGTCTCGCCGCTCATGCTGCGTCTCCTTCTGCGTTCTCCGCGATACGGGTCAGCCGGATGCGGTTGATCTTGCCGAGTTCGGTACGAACGATCTCGCGTTCCTGTTGCGGCGTGTGGTCGATCCGGTTGCGGACCGCGTCACGCATCTGCTCCCCGGTACGGCCGGAGGCGCAGATCAGGAAGACGTGCCCGAACTTCTCCTGGTAGGCCAGGTTGAGTTCGAGCATCTCCGCCTTCAGCGCGTCGGAGGCGCCCGCCATACCGCTCTGCTCGCGGTGTGAGGTGGGGTCGCCCGGCTTCGGCCGGCCTATGGGCGGGTGCCCGGCCATCGCCTCGGCCAGGTCGTCCGCGGTCAGCTCCGCCATGGCGGCGTCGCTCGCGGCGAACAGGGCGTCGGTGGTGGCGTAGGGGCGCCGGGCGAGTATCCGCTCGCCCCATGCCCGGCTGGCACACACCTCGTGCAGTGCGGCGCGTGCCGTACCGTCGTCGGCGGTGTTGAACCGGGTGAGCCCCGCGGGGGGCGCGGGGGTGTCCCCCGTCGGGCGTGGTGAACGCGAAGACACGGGAAGCCTCCGTGGCCTGGTGGTGCTGGACAGCTCTGCTTGGCTGGAAACAGCTAAGACCCCTGGCAACATAACGTCAACACTTTGTTGAAAACTCGGCGACGCAATGGCCACCGTCCGGTGCCGCACGACGGCGGCCCCGGCGGCCGGGACGGGCCGGCAACGACCGCCCTCAGTCGGCGTCCTTCGCGGCGTTCTCCCTGTTCAGGTAGTTGTAAACGGTGAAGCGACTCACCCCGAGGGCGCCGGCGACCGTCTCCACGCCGTGCCGGACCGAGAAGGCGCCGCGGGACTCCAGAATCCGTACGACCGACTGCTTGGTCTTGCGGTCCAGCTCCGCGAGCGGCACCCCGTGCCGGCGCTGGAGCTCGGCGAGGATGTGGTCGAGCGAGTCCGACAGATGCGGGAGCCGTACGGCCACCCGGTCCCGGCCCTCCCAGGTCAGCACGACATCGTCACCCTCGGCCTGGTCCGGCGCGACCATCTGCCCACCCATCGCGTCGACCAGCGGCTTGACCGCCTGGACGAAGGGGTGGTCGGCGGGATCGGTCATGTCGCGTCCCCCTCGCCCCGGCCGGCCCCGCCGATGACGTTGACCTGAAGGGAGACCCGGGTGGCGCCCGCCCGCAGGGACTCGCGCAGCAGGGCGTTCACCGCGCCGAGCACCTGGTCGGCATCGCCCTCGGCCGTGTTGCCGAACGGGCCGACGTCCACGGCGTCCAGCTCGGCGCCCGTGACGACGTCCCGTGCCACCACCGCATGTGCCGGTGCCTCGTCCAGATCGAACGGCTCCGTCGTGAATTCCACTCTCAATCGCACGTCGTTCAACCTACGCGCGGTGGGGCCCGGCCACCAGAAATCGCCCCTGAGCCCTCTTGACAGCCTTCGAAGCCACCAGGCAGTGTTCCATTAAGCAGAAAAACAGTTCCACTATCCGGAAGGGCGCCGCCGTTATGGGTTTCCCGGACACGCGCTTCAACGTCAACCTGTCGATTCTGTTCACCGAACTCCCCCTCCTGGAGAGGCCGGCGGCCGCACGGGCGGCGGGTTTCACGGCGGTGGAGCTGTGGTGGCCGTGGGTGGATGCCCCGGTGCCGGAGCAGGCGGAGCTGGACGCCCTGCGGGAGGCGCTCGACGACGCGGGGACGCGGCTGGTGGGGCTGAACTTCTACGCCGGACGGCTGCCGGGCCCGGACCGGGGCGCGCTGTCGGTGCCGGGCGAGGAGTCGGCGCGGTTCCGGGCCAATGTGCCGGTGGCGGTGGAGTTCGCGCGCTCGCTGGGGTGCACCTCCTTCAACGCGCTGTACGGCAACCGCGTCGAGGGCGTCGACCCGGCCGAGCAGGACCGGCTGGCGCTGGAGAACCTCACGTTCGCCGCACGGGCGGTGGCGGAGGTGAACGGCACCCTGCTGATCGAGGCGCTCAACGCGCCCGAGTCGCCGGACTGCCCGATCGTCAGCGCCCCCAGGGCCGTCGAGGTCGTGGACGCGGTGAACGCGGCGACCGGCCTGGACAACGCCCGCTTCCTGATGGACCTCTACCACCTGTCGATGAACGGTGAGGACCTGGACGAGGTCATCGACCACTACGCCGCGAAGACCGCGCATGTGCAGATCGCCGACAACCCCGGCCGCGGCGCCCCCGGCACCGGCGCGCTCGACCTCGCCGGCCTGCTCGACCGCCTGGTCAAGGCGGGGTACGACGGCTGGGTCGGCCTGGAGTACAAGCCCGGCGACGGCCCGAGTGCGGAGGCCTTCGGCTGGCTCCCGGCCGACCGGCGCGCCGCCCGCTCCTGACCGTCGCCCGTTCCCCGAAAGAGGCACCCGATGAGCAGTCTTCCCAAGGTCGCGTGGATCGGTCTGGGCATCATGGGTTCGCCCATGGCCGAGAACCTGATCAAGGCCGGCTACCCCGTCACCGGCTACACCCTGGAGCC
>NZ_JBICVV010000036.1:0-53776 GCF_043199295.1 Streptomyces sp. NPDC048612 | reverse complement strand
ACCCCCGCTTCCGCGCCGTCGGCAGCAGATTGTCCTGCCCCAGCAGACACGGCGTACGCGCCCCCACCAGCTCCTTGCCGTAGTCGAACGGCAGCTCCTCGATATCGCTGAACCCGGTGTTCGTCCGCCACTTGGTGACGAAGTCCATGGCCTGGGATATCTCCGAGTCCCACTGCGCGGGCGTCCAGTGCGCGACGGAACCGGAGGCGGTACCGCAGAAGTGACCGTTGAAGTGGGTGCCTATCTCATGGCCCTCCAACCAGGCCGCACGCAGGTTCTTGAGCGTCACCCTGATGTGGTCGTCACTCAGGTACGGGATGTCGGAGGCACCAACCGGATTGTTCGGCGGACGGTACAGCCGCTTCTTCGACTCGGGCAGCAGATACAGCCCCGACAGAAAGAACGTCATCGACGCGTTGTGATCCCGCGCGAGCTTACGAAACCGCGGAAACAGCCCGTTGCCGACCTCGCCCGCCCCGTCCCACGAGAACACCACGAACTGCGGCGGCTTCTGCCCCCGCGCCAGCCGCTCGGGCTTGCCGGGCTGCTTCGGCTGCTTCCCCGTATACGCCGTCGACCCGTCCCCGATCGGCTTGCTCTTCCTCGTCTGCCCGGCCCCGGTCCCGACCTTGTCGGAGCCCGACGACCCGAGGCCCGAACACCCGGCAACGGAGAGCGCGGCCGCCGCTCCTACCCCGAGTCCACATATGCTCCGGCGGCTGAATTCACGCATAACGATCCTGATCGCATTCGCTCGAAGTTCCTGGTACGCGAGACGCCAGAAAAAGGGAAAGACCCACCGGCCCCACCCACACACAACGCCCTTGCTCACCAAGACCCTCACGGAGATCGCTAGCGCACCGGTAACGCCTCACTAACAGCACTCACCGCGCCGCCCCTCGGCTACGCCCCCAGCAAACAGCCGAAGCAACAACCGGTGGCCCTCTTCACCTCTGCCGCAGCCACCGGCCGATCTCGGCATAGTCGTCATCCGTCAGCCCACGGCGGGCATCAACTCGATGAAGCAGAGCACGTCCCGGGTGATGCGCGGCGACCCACGCCCGGTCGGCCTCAGTAACCTCGTCATCGACCCAGACGAACGACCGCCCCGCCGCCCACTCGACAAGAGCACGGGTCTTCCAGTGCAATCCGTCGCGTTCGTCCTGCACATCGGCCTCGCCCGGCTCCGGCCAGACCACCACGGCCAGCCGCGGAAGACCGATCAACGGAGCGATGCACTCGTTCGCGTCATCCATCCACGTAGTGGCCCAGACCACCTCACACGGAAGCGCAGCCAGCCTGGCCCCGTGCCCAGGATCAACCCTGCCCAACAGCGGATTCGCATCAACTGCACGACCGACCGCATAGGTCGGACACCCCTCCGCCCCCGCCCCGAACGGAATAAGCGGCCCGTCAACATCAAGAAACAACAGCGGAAGCCGCACAGAGCCAGTCACAGCAACAAGATTAACGACGCCCGCTCACAGAAAACCCGTTCCCCCACTGGCAATTGCTGATGTCATCGCCGGAAGAGTTCAGGATGCGGACACTCCTCCAACGACTGACCGAGACCATCGGCCCACCCCCACCAGACGTGCCCCTGCTCGCACCGCCACAGCCCCCGGCA
The DNA here is from genome assembly GCF_043199295.1 of Streptomyces sp. NPDC048612. NCBI lineage: Bacteria > Bacillati > Actinomycetota > Actinomycetes > Kitasatosporales > Streptomycetaceae > Streptomyces > Streptomyces sp. NPDC048612. The sequence goes on along the minus strand of NZ_JBICVV010000036.1, from coordinate 52,149 downwards.
GGCCCGCTCACCGTCGCCCTCACGCCGGCCGAGCACAAACCCACCCGACTTCAACGGACGACGGCACCCGGGACACACCGGCGGCAAGACAGCCGCCGCACCGCACGAGTCACCCCCCATCCCGGCACCGTACCCGCCCGTCACACGACCGGGACCGAAAGTGACCGGAGGCAAGCGGAACACCCACGACGACGCGACACCCTGCCCCCTCCGCTCACCGCGACCCACCGACGCCATCCCCCCAGACGCCAGAAGCCCCAGGCCGCCACCGGCCCAGGGCTTCGTCGCTCTTCGAACTCAGAGCCCCCTGTCGGATTCGAACCGACGACCTTCGCTTTACAAGAGCGGTGCTCTGGCCAGCTGAGCTAAGGAGGCGTGCGTGAAGCAGTGTACCCAGGTGCGTCGGATGCCGGTTCCCATTTCGTGACTGCAGGGCTGCTGACACCGGGGCGGGGCGCGGGTAGCGTCACGGAGAGTCCACATGTCAGTGGACCACATCACTCCTTTTACTCGGATCGTCCGGCACGTTCCTGCCGGTGAAGGGACTTTTCACCATGGCTACGGTCACGTATGACCAGGCAACCCGTATCTACCCGGGTTCCGACAAGCCCGCCGTCGACAAACTGGACATCGCCATCGAAGACGGCGAATTCCTTGTCCTGGTCGGCCCCTCCGGATGCGGCAAATCCACCTCGCTGCGGATGCTCGCGGGGCTGGAGGACGTCGACGGAGGCGCCATCCGCATCGGGGACCGCGATGTCACCCACCTTCCGCCCAAGGACCGGGACATCGCCATGGTGTTCCAGAACTACGCGCTGTATCCGCACATGACGGTCGCCGACAACATGGGCTTCGCGCTCAAGATCGCCGGCGTGCCGAAGGCCGAGATCCGGCAGAAGGTCGAGGACGCGGCCAAGATCCTGGACCTCACGGAGTACCTGTCCCGCAAGCCCAAGGCGCTGTCCGGCGGCCAGCGGCAGCGCGTCGCCATGGGCCGGGCGATCGTCCGGGAGCCGCAGGTCTTCCTGATGGACGAGCCGCTGTCCAACCTGGACGCCAAGCTGCGCGTCCAGACCCGTACGCAGATCGCGGGGCTCCAGCGCCGGCTCGGGATCACGACCGTCTACGTCACGCACGACCAGGTCGAGGCGATGACGATGGGCGACCGGGTCGCCGTGCTCAAGGACGGCCTGCTGCAGCAGATCGACTCGCCGCGGAGCATGTACGACCGGCCGGCGAACCTGTTCGTGGCGGGCTTCATCGGCTCGCCCGCGATGAACCTCGTCGAGGTGCCGATCACCGACGGCGGCGTGAAGTTCGGCAACAGCGTCGTCCCGGTCAACCGTGAGGCGCTGGCCTCCGCCGCCGACAAGGGCGACCGGACGGTGACCGTGGGTGTTCGCCCCGAGCACTTCGACATCGTCGAGCAGAACGGCGACGCCGCGAAGTCGCTGTCCAAGGAGGCCGCGGACGCCCCGGCCGGCCTGGCCGTCACGGTCAACGTCGTCGAGGAACTCGGCGCCGACGGCTATGTGTACGGCACCGCGGAGGTCGGCGGCGAGGTCAAGGATCTCGTCGTACGGGTCAACGGCCGCCAGGTCCCGGAGAAGGGCAGCCGGCTGCACGTCGTGCCGCGCCCGGGTGAGACGCATGTCTTCTCCACCTCGTCCGGGGAGCGCCTCACCGACTGAGGAGGAGCGAGGCGCACTTAGCGCCGGCCGTCGCGGCGGCGGTCCCGGGACGCCCGGGGCCGCCGCCGCGACGCTTCCCCCGGCCTCAAGTCCCGTGAGGCGACGCCGAGTCGTCTCCATGACGCCGCACCGCCCGCCCTACCCACGCACCCTCCACCCATGACGCGAAGCGGGAGTCAGTGGGACATAACCCGACTTTCCACACCAGTGCGTCAACATCACAACCGCACCGACGAGCCATTGCGTCCCCCGATGAGGTGACCAAATGTCGCCAAATCATCACTCCTCGCTACGATCTCGACGTGAACTCCGCAGCCCGCCGCATCGGCAGAACTTTCGCCCTCGTCCTTCCCGTCGTCCTGGTGCTGTCCGGGACCCTCGCGGTCACCCGCGTCCCGTGGGCATCGACGGCCACCGACTCCCAGGTGCTGACCGCGTCCTCCGGGACGGCCACCACCAAGACCGCCGCCCGCGCCCCCGAGGAGGTGCTGCGCAAGCGCCTCCTGATCGAACTCCAGGAGAAGGACCCGGGTGTCGCCCTGACCCACCTCCAGGAGGCGACCACCAAGCGCCCCTCACTGGCCAAGCACTGCGTCTCCATCGCCCGTGACCTCGGCCGTGCCGCGGTCGCCAAGTACGGCGCCGCACACCGCGCCCAGGCCTTCTCCCGCCCGGTCTGCGACACCTCCTTCGCCACCGGCGTCGCCGGCGCCCAGTGAGCCCCGTTCGCACCGCATAGGGTGCGATCCATGACAGGTGCCCAGCATCCATATCCCACGCAGGCCGTGGTCCTGGCCGGCGGCCAGGGCTCACGTCTCCGCCCATACACCGACGACCGCCCCAAGCCGATGGTCGAGATTCCCGGCACCGGGACCCCGATCATCGGCCACCAGCTGAACTGGCTGGCCGAGGAAGGCGTCACCGACGCGGTCATCTCCTGCGGGCACCTCGCCGGCGTACTCCAGGACTGGCTGGACCGCTCCACCCTCCCGCTGCGCGTCACGACTGTCGTCGAGACCGAGCCGCTCGGCCGCGGCGGCGGGCTCAAGTACGCGGCCGGCTCACTGCCCCGCCCCGACGAGCCCTGGTACGCCACCAACGGCGACATCTGGACCCGCTTCCCGCTCCGCGAGATGGCCGCCTTCCACCACGAGCGCGACGCCGAGGCCACCCTCGCGCTGGCCCGCCCGCACATCCCCTGGGGCGCCGTGGAGACCGACGCGTTCGGCCATGTGCTGGACTTCATCGAGTCCCCGCCCTCGCCGTACCTCATCAACGCCGGCGTCTACGTCTTCTCCGCCGCCTTCACGGAGCTGCTCCCCGACCGCGGCGACCACGAGCGCACCACCTTCCCGCGCCTCGCCCGCGCACGCCGACTGGCCGGCTTCCCGCTCCCCCAGGGCGCCTACTGGCGCGCCATCGACACCGCCAAGGACCTCACCGAGGCCGCCAAGGAGCTGAGCGCCCAAGGGCGTTGAGCGGTCACCGGGGGCGCGGCGCGGCATCGTACGCCCGCTAGCGCGGAAGGCCCGGGAGCGGAGAGACCGGGACCCCGGGGGACCGGGAAGCCCAGTACGCCGGCCATCCCTCCCTCTCCCCGCTACGTCCTCTCACCCGCCGCACCGCCCCGGCCGTCCCCACCGCACCCGCAGCCGCCCGGCATCCGCTCCTCGGGCCTGCAGCCGGGCACGCCCCAGCTCTCCTCCCCCAAAAAACAACAGCCCCCGACCGCTCCCCTCCCCACAACAGCCGGTGCAGAAGAGCTGTGTGGGGAGGGTGGGGCGGTCGGGGACGGGGGGTGGGGCGGCGGTCAGCCGAGGAGGCCGCCCAGGGTGTTGCTGCCGCGGCCGGAGTCGCCTCCGGAGTCGCTGCTGCTGCCGCTGCTTCCGGTGGTGCCGCCGCCGGTGCCGCCGGCCGAGGGCGGTACCCGGCTCGGCAGCGGGGCCCGTCGGGTCGGCACGGTCTGCTGCGGTGCGCTGGTGGTCGCGCCGGGCTGCTCGGCGAGGCCGCTGCTGCTGCCCGTCGACCGTCCGGCGCCGGGGGTGGAGGCGGACGGGGTGCCGGGCTTGCGGGCCTTGTGGGAGGCGCCCGCGGTGGGCTTGCCGGGACGCGGGGCGGCGCTGCCGGTGTGCCGGTGGCCGGGCTTGGCGGTGCGCTTGCCGGGGCGGGGCAGCGGGGAGCCGGGCAGGTTGTTGATCGCGGGCTCACCGGGGCGGGGAACGGTCGCGACCGTCGCGGAGCGTACGGCGCCGCCGAGCAGCGAGCCGATGATCAGCGTCAGCCCGGCCACCATCGCGGTCATCACGGCGCCGCGGCGCAGCACCCGGCGCCGCAGGTCGGCCACCTCGACGCGGGGGCCGAGACGCCGCCAGGCCTCGCCGGCCAGCCGTCCGTCCACGGAGTAGACGGGGGCGCCCGCGATGATCAGCGGGCTCCAGGCGGCGAGGTAGATGATGTCGGGGGCGTCGTAGGCGGGGACCGTGCGCCAGGTGACGGTCATCAGCAGCGCCGCGGACAGCAGCGCGCCGATCGACGCGGCGACCCGCTGCCACAATCCGCAGATGGTCAGCACGCCGACGACGACCTGGAGGAAGGCGACGGTCAGTCCGGCGCCGACCGGGTGCGAGACGGCGAAGTCGCGCAGCGGCACCGCCAGCTCCCAGGGGTCGAGCGACTGCAGCCACTTGACCATCGAGCCCCGCTCACCGCCGTCGAAGTAGACGGGGTCGCAGAGCTTGCCCATACCGGCGTAGACGGAGATCAGGCCGAGGAAGATGCGCAGCGGCAGCAGGACGACGCCGAGGTTCATTCGGCGGCCGGGGTAGTACGCGTGCCGCACGGTGTCGGCACCGCGCCGCCTGCCGCTCGGGTCGTAGGGGTCCCGGGCCTCGAAGGGGTCGTCGTCGTAGCCGTCGTCGAGCGGCTCGTGGCCGCCGTACGAGGTGTTCCGGTGGGTGTCGCCGTACGCGCTGCCCACCGGGCGTACGCCGCGCAGCAGCTTGCTGTCGTCGGTGGGGCCGCGCTGGCCGATCACGGTCTGGGCGGGGGGCGCGTCGCCGAGGCGGACCCGGGGCAGGACCTGGGTCGTGCCGACGTCCTCGCCCGGGCCGCCGTCGAGGCCGATGCCCGCGTCGCGCACCGCGTGCAGGAGCTGGGTGGTGGCGCCGGCCGTGCCGCCCGGGGCGGTGCGGCCGCTCCACACCACGGGCGCCCGGCGTCTGGCACCGGCGGCCGAGCCCCGGACGGCGGGGATGTGCGCGGTGTCGGCCATGGCGCGGGCCGCCGTGGGCGTGGCGAGCTGTACGCGAAAGCTGGCGTGGTTGACGATGACCTGCGCGGGATCGCACGGCACCTTGACCGAGCTCAGGCCCGGCTCGTCATCGAAACCCGGCGAGCGTCCCCCCGTAGGCGTGCGGGGTGTTCTGGTGTCCACGCTCATCTAACCGAGTGACTCGCGTATAAGACACTGCCTTGACCGGGTCGATCTGTCCGAGACCCGTCAAAAGATCACGGGATACGGCGAAGACGTACGCAGGGTCAGGCCTTGCCCCGGGGTGGCACGGCGATGTGCCGGCCGCCCCGGGGCAGCGGGGCTCAGGCGCGGCGGCGGGCCGCCTCCCACAGGACGACACCGGCCGCGACACCGGCGTTCAGCGACTCCGCGCCGCCCGGCATCGGGATGCGGACCCGGACGTCGCAGGTCTCGCCGACCAGCCGCGACAGGCCCTTGCCCTCGCTGCCGACGACGATCACGACCGGGCCGTCCAGCGCCTCGACGTCCTGCAGCTCCAGCTCGCCGTCCGCGGCCAGGCCGACCACCGTCAGACCGGCCTTCTGGTACGACTCCAGGGTCCGGGTCAGGTTGGTGGCGCGGGCGACCGGCGTACGGGCCGCGGTGCCGGCCGAGGTCTTCCAGGCACCGGCCGTCATCCCGGCCGCCCGGCGCTCCGGCACGACCACGCCGTGGCCGCCGAAGGCACACACGGAGCGGACCACGGCGCCGAGGTTGCGCGGGTCGGTGACGCCGTCGAGCGCGACGATCAGCGGGTCGTCGCCGTTGTCGAAGGCCGCCGCGGCCAGGTCCTCGGGGTGCGCGTAGTCGTACGGCGGGACCTGGAGGACCATGCCCTGGTGGTTGAGACCGTTGGTCATCCGGTCCAGCTCGGGGCGCGGCGCCTCCATCAGATGGATGTCGCCGCGCTCCGAGGCGACCTGGAGTGCGGCGCGCACCCGCTCGTCGGTGTCGATGAACTGCTGGACGTAGAGGGTCGTCGCGGGCACGCCGTCGCGCAGCGCCTCGAAGACCGGGTTACGGCCGACGACCAGCTCGGCCGTGCCCTTGGCGCCGCCGCGGCGCGGAGCCGGGCGGCGCGAGGCGGCCTGCTTCGCCTTGGCGTTGGCAAGGCGGTTCTTGACGTGTCCCTTGCGTTCGGAGGCGGGCGGGGTCGGGCCCTTGCCCTCCAGGCTCCGGCGCCGCTTGCCGCCGCTGCCGACCTGCGCGCCCTTCTTGTTGGACGTGCGGCGGTTCCTGCGCTGGCTGTTGCCGGCCATGGGTCACCTGTTTCTTCACTGCTCTCGACGTCTCGCGACGTGGAGTGGGTACGTACGTATGGAATGAGTGTCGCCCGCGGCCACCGGGACGGTCGAATCCGGGTGGCCGGCGGCGAGCGGGACGGGGGTCAGGACAGCGACCAGCGCGGGCCCGACGGGGTGTCCTCGATGGCGAGTCCGGACTGCTGGAGCTGGTCGCGGATGGCGTCGGCGGTGGCGTAGTCCTTGCGGGCGCGGGCGGCCTGGCGCTGCTCCAGGACCAGGCGGACCAGGGAGTCGACCACGCCGTGGAGGTCCTCGCCGCGGTCCGTGCCGCCGCCGGACCAGCGCTCGTCGAGCGGGTCCAGGCCGAGCACGCCGAGCATCGCCCGCAGCTCCGCCAGCCGGGCCACCGCCGCTTCCTTGTCGTCGGCGGTCAGTGCGGAGTTGCCCTGGCGGACGGTGGTGTGCACGATCGCCAGCGCCTGCGGGACGCCCAGATCGTCGTCCATGGCCTCGGCGAAGGCCGGCGGGACCTCGGCCGCCGGCTCGACGACCCCGGCCTTCTCGACGACCCGCTGGACGAAGCCCTCGATCCGCGCGAACGCGGACTCGGCCTCGCGCAGCGCCTCCTCGCTGTACTCGATCATCGAGCGGTAGTGCGGGGTGCCCAGGTAGTAGCGCAGCACGATCGGACGCCAGCGCTTGACCATCTCCGAGACCAGCACGGAGTTGCCCAGCGACTTGGACATCTTCTCGCCGCTCATGGTCACCCAGGCGTTGTGCGACCAGTAGCGGGCGAAGTCGTCGCCGAAGGCCTTGGCCTGCGCGATCTCGTTCTCGTGGTGCGGGAAGACGAGGTCGACGCCGCCGCCGTGGATGTCGAAGACGGTGCCCAGGTACTTGTGGGCCATCGCCGAGCACTCCAGGTGCCAGCCGGGGCGGCCGCGGCCCCAGGGGGTCTCCCAGCTGGGCTCGCCCTCCCTGGCCGCCTTCCACATCGCGAAGTCGCGCGGGTCCCGCTTGCCGGTCTCACCCTCGCCCTCCGGCTGGCGGAGGTTGTCCAACTCCTGGTTGGACAGCTGGAGATACTCCGGGAAGGACCGCACGTCGAAGTAGACGTTGCCGTCGGCGGCGTAGGCGTGGCCGCGCTCGATCAGGCCGCGCATCATCTCGATCATCTCGGGGATGTGGCCGGTGGCGCGCGGCTCGTAGGTGGGACGCAGGCAGCCGAGGGAGTCGTAGGCCGTGTTGAAGGCGACCTCGTTCTCGTAGCCGATCGACCACCAGGGGCGGTCCTGCTCCTCCGCCTTCTTGATGATCTTGTCGTCGATGTCCGTGACATTGCGCACGAACGTCACGTCGTAGCCGCGGTGCTCGAACCAGCGGCGCATGATGTCGAAGTTCAGTCCCGACCTGATGTGCCCGATGTGCGGGGCGGCCTGCACGGTCGCGCCACACAGGTAGATCGAGACGCAGCCCGGCACGAGCGGGGTGAAGTCGCGAATCTGCCGGGCGCTGGTGTCGTACAGGCGAATCGTCACGGAACCAGGGTAGTCGGAACGAGGCAGTGCCCCGCGACCCATTGGGCCACGGGGAAACAGATCTGCCACAACCGTCCGGTTGGCCGGAAGTGTCGCTCCCTCCGGGCGGGCCCGGGGCCAGGTCAGATGCTGCCGACCACCTTGCGCGGGGTGATCCGTACCACGACCCGCTCGGCGTCGTCGGCCGACGCCGGATTGAACTCCGCGTACGGCTTGCCGGTGTACTTCTGCGACAGCTCGTCGATCAGCTCCTGGCCGCCCGCGGTGCTGAGCGAGGCAGCGCCGCGGACCTCGGCGTAGGTGTACGGCGCGTCGAAGGGCTGGACGAGGACGGAGACCCGGGGGTCGCGGCGGAGGTTCTTCTCCTTGCGGCGGCCGACGGTCGTCGAGAACAGCAGGTCCTCGCCGTCGCGCTTCACCCAGACCGGGGAGGCCTGGGGGCTGCCGTCGGGCTGGACGGTCGTCACGGTCACGAAGACCGGGGTGTCCAGGAGCTGCTTGAGGTCGTCGGACAGGGTGGCGGTCACAAGGGGTCCCTTCCTGCGGGCCGTTCCGAGAACACGAGTACTCCGATGGTCCCCCCAACACCCGTGCGGCGCCCGGCATTCCCGCGCCATACGGGGCAATGCCGGGCGCCGCGTCCGCCGCTCCGGGCTCTGCGGTACCGGTCAGGCCGTACGGAAGACGATCGCCGTGGCGACCGCGGCCAGGCCCTCGGCGCGGCCCGTCAGGCCCAGCCCGTCCGAGGTCGTGCCGGAGACCGAGACCGGCGCCCCGACGGCCGCCGATAGCGCCTTCTGGGCCTCGTCGCGGCGCTTGCCGACCTTCGGGCGGACGCCGATGACCTGCACCGCGACATTGCCGATGGTGAAGCCCTCGGCCCGCACGATCCGCGCGGCCTCGGCCAGCAGCGTCACCCCGGACGCGCCGGACCACTCGGGGCGGCCGGTGCCGAAGTGCGCGCCCAGGTCGCCGACGCCGGCCGCCGAGAACAGCGCGTCACAGGCGGCATGGGCGGCCACATCGCCGTCGCTGTGGCCGGCCAGGCCGTAGCCGTCGCTCTCCTCGGCGTCCCAGAGCAGACCGGCGCACCACAGTTCCCGGCCCTGCTCGAAGGCGTGCACATCGGTGCCGATACCGACGAGCGGGAGCACGGGGGCGGTGGGGAACGGTTCAGACATAGCCATCGGTGGCCCTCCTGCGGGCGAGTACGGCCTCGGCCAGGACCAGGTCCAGCGGCCGGGTCACCTTGAACGCTTCCTCGTGGCCCGGGACGACCACGACCGGCGATCCGAGCCGTTCGACCAGCCCGGCGTCGTCGGTGGCACCCTCGCCCTCGACGACGGTGTCGTGCGCCTTGCGCAGGGTCGCCAGGTCGAAGCCCTGCGGGGTCTGCACGGCGCGCAGCAGGGCCCGCTCCGGGGTGCCGACCACCGGCTCGGGGGTGCCCTGCGGCTGCGGATCGACCTGCTTGACGGTGTCGGCCAGCGGCAGCGCCGGGACGACGGCGGGCGCACCGGCGCGGACGGCGGCGATCACCGTGTCGACCGTGTCGACCGGGACCAGCGGCCGCGCGGCGTCGTGCACCAGCACGACGTCGATGGTGTCCGGAAGCGCCGCCAGACCGAGCTGTACGGACTCCTGGCGGGTCGCGCCGCCGGGAACGACCCGCAGGTCGGTGCGCTCGGGCAGCGGATGCTCGTCGAGCAGGCGGCTGACCTCGGCGGCGCCGTCGGGCGGGGCGACCACCACGATCACGGAGACCGCGCGGGAGGCGGCCATCGCGCGGACGGCGTGCACCAGCATCGGGGTGCCGCCCAGGGTGCGCAGCGCTTTGGGGGTGCCGGGACCGAGCCGGACGCCGCGCCCGGCGGCGGGAATCACCGCGGCGGTGCGGATCGGACGGGAAGGATCTGACATCGATGGCTCCGGAGTCCGGGCCGGGCCCGGAATTGACGCAGACAGGTTTGTTTCCTCGGGCGAGGTGGGTATGGCCTGGGCGTGCCCCCTACGGGGGGAGTGCCGGGCGCGACGCCTTGACCGGACCCTTCCGTGACAGCGGTCGAGACAGCTGCCCGGGCCCGGCACGTCACAGGGGGGCGGCGGTTCTCGCCAACACCGTCCGGCCCCCCGTGCATCCGTCGCAGCACCCGCAGATATGCCGCAGCGCCCGGCAACGGACCGCTCCCCTCGGGGAGTCGATCGTCACTCGGGCACCGCGGCATTGCTACGTCGTCGCCGTGTTGGATCTCAGGCGTTGGAACCTAGTCATCGGATCTCACCGCGTGGGTCTCGCTGGGTTCGATCCCACGGCATGCGATCCCGGTGGGCTGGATGTGTCCCACGCCGGACAGCGCCAACGCTCCGGCGTCGTTCAGGACGCGAGTACCTCGTCGAGCAGGGCCTCGGCCTTGTCCTCGTTGGTGTTCTCCGCGAGGGCGAGTTCGCTGACCAGGATCTGTCGCGCCTTCGCGAGCATGCGCTTCTCACCGGCGGAAAGTCCGCGCTCACGCTCACGCCGCCACAGGTCACGGACTACTTCGGCGACCTTGATCACATCGCCGGAAGCGAGCTTCTCAAGATTTGCCTTGTAGCGACGGGACCAGTTCGTCGGCTCTTCGGCATACGGTGCACGAAGCACCTCGAAGACCCGGTCCAGCCCGTCCTGACCAACCACGTCGCGTACGCCGACGAACTCCGCATTGTCCGCTGGCACACGAACAGTCAAGTCGCCCTGGGCGACCTTCAGCACCAAGTAGGTCTTGTCCACGCCTTTGATCTGGCGAGTTTCGATGGCCTCGATCAGCGCGGCCCCGTGATGGGGATAGACCACGGTGTCGCCAACCTTGAACGTCATGTGACAGGTACCCCTTCCGTGGCTATCCATGCTAACACGGGAACGGACCGTTCTGAATGGCGTTTTCGCAGGTCAGGGCATATCTCGGGGCTTGACAACAGTGACCGGAACGTGCTGCGAGGGGGCTTGTGAAGCGGGTATTCGCAGGTCGGAGGGGCTGCACGGGTGAGCGGAAACGTGCCCGCCACACACCGGGAACGTGGCGGCCGACAGGCCGAACGTCCCGTTTTGCACAGATCCACCCGAGCGAGTTCCGCTACTCCGTTCGGCTGCTCACGGGCCTCTCGGGACCGTTTCTCGAATTGATCACGAACCGGCGGACGAACCGCGTGATCAATTCCGCGGGCCCTTCACATTCCCTGCGAATACTGCTTTTCCCAGGAAGGAAACCGGCCGCCCGTCACCCGAACGGCCCCATGCCGAAAATTCCTGCCCGTTCTTGAGGAACGTTCTCGCAGTCCGGTTCTCGGAGGTCGCCGGTTCTCGGGACTCCCGGGGGCCGCCCGGCCGGCTTTCCGTCCGGGCGGCCGGAAGGGGCCGTGGAACGGCCTCCGGAGGGCGCCGGCGGGCCGCTGATCACGCTGGGGGCGGGTCGGGTGCGGCGGCGTGCGGGCGGCTCGGTAACCTAGCGGCGCTGACACACCCTTAGGGCGGCCTTACGCACCCGTCGTACGACGCGTACGGAGCGCCGCCCCAGCCGTCCATCCGCGACCGGGCACGAACGTTCGGCCGCCGTAGCTCGTCAAGGAGATGCCGCCGCCGTGAGCCGCAGCCTTCGACGCGGCGTCCTCGCCGCCACCGTCCTTTCGCTCTCGATCGCCACGCTGTCCGCGTGCGGGGCCGGGAACGACGCCCAGACGCTGGAGGTCAAGCCGGACAACGCCGCGACCTCCGTGGGCGACATCAAGATTCAGAACGCCAACGTGATCACCCAGCCCGAGGTGGACGCCAAGGGTCCGGCCGTGGTCGCCGCGACGGTGTTCAACAGTGGCGCCGAGGACCAGAAGCTGACCGCGATCTCCGTCGACGGCACCGGCCAGACGGCCAAGCTCGCGCGGGCGAACCACGGCGCCGGCGCGATCACCGTGCCCGCCGGCGGCTCCGTCGTGATCGGCGGCAAGGGCAACCCCTCGGCCGTCCTCGCGAGCGGCCGGGAGGCCGTCCAGGACGGCAACGCGCAGCCGCTGACCTTCAAGTTCAGCTCCACCGGCCAGGTGCGGATCAACGCCTTCGTCGTCCCGGCGAAGAGCTACTTCCAGGGCTACGGGCCCTCGCAGGTGCCGTCGCCGTCCGGCTCGCCGTCGGCGTCCGGTTCCGCCAAGCCCTCGGAGTCGGGCAAGCCCTCGGGGTCGGCGTCCCCGTCCGGGTCCGGCGAGCCGTCCGAGGCGGAGGGCGCCGGTCACTGAGCCGGCCTCCCAGCACGCGTCAGGGGCGCCCCTCCGGGATCGGAGGGGCGCCCCTGACGCGTACGGGCCCGGGCGCGCACGACGCCGCGCCGCTGAGCGGCTCAGCGGTGCACGGCGCGGTTTACGGCTCGAACTTGTAGCCCAGGCCGCGGACCGTGACGAGGTAGCGCGGTGCGCCCGGGTCGGGCTCGATCTTGGCGCGCAGCCGCTTGACGTGCACATCCAGGGTCTTGGTGTCGCCCACGTAGTCGGCGCCCCAGACCCGGTCGATGAGCTGCATACGGGTCAGCACACGGCCGGCGTTGCGCAGCAGCATCTCCAGGAGGTCGAACTCCTTCAGCGGCAGGTCGACCTTGCCGCCGGCGACCGTGACGACATGGCGGTCCACGTCCATCCGGACCGGGCCGGCCTCCAGGGCCTGCGGGGCCACCTCCTCCGGCTCGCCGCGGCGGCGCAGCACGGCGCGGATGCGGGCGACCAGTTCACGGGAGGAGAAGGGCTTGGTGACGTAGTCGTCGGCTCCTATCTCCAGGCCGACGACCTTGTCGATCTCGCTGTCCTTGGCGGTCACCATGATGACCGGGACGTTGGAGCGGCCGCGCAGCTGGCGGCAGACCTCGGTGCCGGGCAGACCGGGCAGCATCAGGTCCAGCAGCACGAGATCGGCGCCGTTGCGCTCGAACTCGTCCAGTCCGTCAGGGCCCGTAGCCGCGATGGCGACCTCGAAGCCCTCCTTGCGAAGCATGTACGACAGTGCGTCGCTGAACGATTCCTCGTCCTCGACGACAAGCACTCGGGTCACGGAAGGACCTCCGGGGCTGGGTGAGCAGGGAGCGGATCGTTGAAGGTCTCGTACGGGCGGTCCTCGTCGTCGAGGCCCTCCGCGGAGGGGTCGGCGGGCCGTTCGCGGTCGCGTACGGACCCGGCTTCCGGGAGACGCAGGGTGAAGGTGGAGCCTTGTCCCTCGGCGCTCCACACCGTGACCTCCCCGCCGTGCGAGGCGGCCACGTGCTTGACGATGGCGAGGCCGAGGCCGGTCCCGCCGGTGGCACGCGAGCGTGCCGGGTCCACGCGGTAGAACCGCTCGAAGATGCGGTCCCGGTCCTTCTCGGATATCCCGATGCCCTGGTCGGTCACCGCGATCTCGATCAGGTCGCCGCCGGGTGCGGACACCCGGCGTCCTGCGATCCCGACGCGGGTGCGCGCCGGGGAGTAGTTGACGGCGTTCTCGACGAGGTTGCCCAGGGCCGCGGCGAGCTGTCCGCGGTTGCCCCAGATCCGCAGGTCGGCGGGGTCGCCGGTGCGGCGCCCGGCGGCTGCCCTGGCGGCCGCCCCCTCGGGTCCGCCGATCGCGCTGGCCATGGTGATCTGCTTCGCGCCCGCCTGCTGGCGGCAGCGGTCCATGGCCTCGGCGACCAGCTCGTCGACCCCGACCGGCTCGGCGTCCTCCAGCGGGTCGTCGTTCTGCACCCGGGAGAGGTCGATCAGCTCCTGGACGAGGCTGGTCAGGCGGGTGGCCTCGTTCTGCATGCGGCCGGCGAAGCGCTCGACGGCCTCGGGGTCGTCGCTGGCGTCCATCACGGCCTCGGAGAGCAGCGACAGGGCGCCGACCGGCGTCTTGAGCTCATGGCTGACGTTGGCGACGAAGTCGCGGCGGACCGCCTCTATGCGGCGGGCCTCGGTGAGGTCCTCGACCAGCAGCAGGACGAGCCGGGAGCCGAGCGGGGCGACTCTGGCGGAGACCGCGAGGGCCTCGCCGCGGCCGGTTCCGCGACGCGGGAGGTCCAGTTCGACCTGGCGTATCTCGCCGTCCCTGCGGGTGTCGCGGGCCATCTGCATCATCGGCTCGACGGCGAGCTTGCCGCCGCGGACCAGCCCGAGGGCGTAGGCGGCGGAGCTGGCCTTGACGACGGCGTCGGCCTCGTCGAGCACCACGGCGGAGGAGCGGAGCACGGACAGCACGGTGTCGACGCCGGGCGGCAGGACGGCGTCGGTGTGCAGCGAGCTGCGGGTGGGCTTGGCCTGGTCGCGCTCGCTCCAGCGGAACGCCAGCATGGCGAAGACGCCGGTGCACAGTCCGGCGATCGCTGCCACTGCGGCGACGGCCGCGTCCACGTTCATGACTCCAGGTTATGCGCCGGGTCGGACACTTCCCCAGCCGTGCGAGGCCCCGCACGAACAGCCGTCGCCCAGAGTTCACCGTGGCGTCCGCGCGGGTTCACTCCGGAGGCCGGTCCGGCACGTGCGGCCGCCCGCCGGACGCCCCTAGGGAAACCGGCGCGCACGGCCCGCCGCTCCGGCGCACGGCCAGGTGAACCGCCCGGCCGCCCTCGGGGCAGCGGTCGCGTCGCCCAGAATTCACCTTCACGTCGGTGCCGGTTCACCCCCGGTGGCACCGCAGGTCGCGCGGTGCCCGCAGGGTGAGGGTGCGGGTGCCGGAGCGGTCCCGCACCGGCGCGCGACCGGACACCCTGAGCGACTGCGGACGGCCGGCCCTCCGGAACCCGGCACCGCGGCGTACGGGCTCCGCGGAGCCTCCGTCCGGGACACCGGCCGCGCGGGCACCGGCCGTGAGAGCGTGGGCACAGGTCACCCTGCACCCCGTTCCACCTCCCACCCCACGCCACACCACCACATCGAAGCGAGAGAAGGTCAAGATGCGGGACGCGTACCACGAGGAGCTGGATTCGATCGGCGAGGGCCTGGTCGAGATGGCCCGGCTCGTCGGCTCCGCGATCGGGCGCGCCACCACGGCGATACTCGACGCGGACCTCAAGCTGGCCGAGAACGTCATCGCCGCCGACGAGAAGGTCGACGACCTCCAGCGCGACCTGGAGGCCCGTGCGATCGCCCTGCTGGCGCGGCAGCAGCCGGTCGCCACCGACCTGCGGATCGTCGTCACCTCGCTGCGGATGAGCGCCGACCTGGAGCGCTCCGGCGACCTGGCCCAGCACGTGGCCAAGCTGGCCCGGCTGCGCTTCCCGGAGACGGCCGTGCCGCAGGACCTGCACGCCACCATCCTGGAGATGGGGCAGCTGGCGCAGCGCCTCATGGCCAAGGCGGCCGAGGTCATCATCACCAAGGACGTCGACCTCGCGCTCCAGCTGGAGCAGGACGACGACGCGATGGACATGCTGCACCGCACCCTCTTCCAGCACCTGATGGACGACCGCTGGAAGCACGGCATCGAGACGGCCGTGGACGTGACCCTGCTGGGCCGCTACTACGAGCGCTTCGCCGACCACGCGGTGTCCGTCGCCAAGCGGGTCGTCTACCTGGTCACCGGCGAGCACGCCGACGAGATCGCCCCGCCGACGGCGGTGGAGGGCGCGTAACGGCGTCGGCGAGCGGAGGGCACGAGTCCGCCCCCTGAGCCACCGTGCGCCGTTGACGTGTGCTTCCGCGCGCCGTTGACGCGCCTCGCCACCCGGGCTTGCAATGGGCGGCAGGTGACCCCTAGGAGGCAATGCATGGCACCCATGGCGGACTCCCCCAACCCCGCGGCCCAGGACGCCCCGACGGCTGTCGAACGCCCGCGGCTCCCTGTGCTCGGCGCCTGCGGCTGCGGCTCCGGCTGCAGCTGCGGCTGCCAGGCCGGCGGACCGTGCCAATGCGGCGGCGGCTGCTAGCGACCCCGACGGCACAGCGCCACGGCGGCCCCGGCCGGACGGTTCTCCGGCCGGGGCCGCCGCCCTGTGCCTGAGCTACGGGTCTCCCCGTAAGGGCCGGCTCGCGGCCCGGTCACATCATGAGCGCGAGCGGATGGATCTCGTCCGCCTTGTGGCCCGCGCGCTCGTGGATGCGCTGCACCGCTCCGGCCGACGGCGCCTCCGACAGACAGAACACGTCCCCGGACTCGGTGTCGGCCCAGGCGTGCTCGAAGGTCACGCCCTCCTCGCTCTGAATGGCGAGGTCGGCCTGGTGCGCCGCGTTGAACTCGTCGGCCGTGAGGCCCTTCATACCGTGGTGGATGTCCATGAACTTGGGCATCGGGCTCATCCTTCCGGTTGCAGACGATCAGTGCCCCCGGCGCTCCCCGCGCCCCTCCCTCCATGCTGCATCCGGACGCCGCGGGCTTCGCCCCCACGGCTCCGCTCCCGGCGCCCGGCCGCACCCGGCCGGATGCGACCCTTGCAGCCGAACTCCCCGGGGCCGGCTCCCCGGGCGCCCGACGGGAGTGTGGAGATCCATGATCCGTACGGCCTTCGCCGAACCGCGCCCCCTCCTCGTACGGGCCCGCTCCGAGCCCTCCCCCCTCTACGCGCCGCCCGGCCCCGCCGCGTATCCCGGAAACGAAGCCCGCGCCGAGGCCTTCACCGACGGCGTGCCCCTGGACGACGCCGCCCTGGCCCTGCCGGACGACCTGATCGCCACGCTCCGCTCCTGGTCGCTCTCCCGCCCGCCGGACGGCTTCGGCTCCCGCGCCGGCCTGCGCGGGCACGCCGCCCAGGGCCTGGCGGCGGCGCAGCGGCTGGCCCGGCACCTCGGCCCGTCGTGGGCGGTGTGCCACTGGGACGAGCGCCACCGGACGACGGCCTGGGTGTGCTGGGGCTGCCCAAGCCTCCACCGGGAGCGCGACAGTCATGGCACGCCTCCGCACCCGGTGGACCTCGTCGTCGAGGGCGAGTTCCGGTTCGGCCCGCTGCGTTCCGACGGCTTCGGGGACTTCTTCCCCGACGACCCGGCAGCCGCCCTGGACCTGTCCGACGCCCTCGTCGCCGCCTTCCATGCCTGGGCGGAGGAGATCGACGCCACCCTGAACCTGGACCTGCGCGACCGGGTGGCGGGCAGGTACGACGCCACCTGGCAACGCCTCTTCCACGAGGGCCGCGCCCTGGCCGGCCGGCTCGCGCACGAGCTCGGCCCCGCCCGGACGGTGACCTACAAGGGCCTGGCGAACGGCGGCCTGGACGCGATCACGTGTGTGGTGTGGCAGGGGGGCCAGGAGACATAGGGGCGGGGACGCGCCCGTGCGGCGCGTCCCCGGCTGAGGCGTCACTTCCCGGCGGACCGTCAGAAGTCGTACGGCTTCGTGGTGCTCCAGTTCAGCACGTCGGCCTCGTTCCAGCTGAACTGCTGCTTTCCGCCCTTGAGGGCGACGGAGTAGGAGGGGCCGTCCTGACCCTCCGCGCCGCGCAGCGCGAGGGCGAACGACTGCGCCGTGTGGTGCTTCGAGCCGTAGTCGAAGAGGTTCACCGCGCTGTACGCCGTGCCGCCGGGCTGGAGCGTGATGCGCTTGCCGGTGCCCGTCTTGTCCTTCTTGGAGTGCGGCAGCACGGTGCCGGCGTCGCCGAGCTTCACGGCCGGGTAGGAGGTGACCCAGCAGGGCTTGCTGCCCTTGTTGGACGCGGTGACGAGCAGGTGGTCGCCCTGCTGCCCGGCGAACCGGTGCACCGCGGTGAGCAGCATCTCGTCGCCGCGGCACTGCTGGGCGCCGGCCGTCGTGCCCTTGCTCCCGGCCTCCGTACCGCCCGAGGCGGTCGTCGAGCGCGTGCCCTCCTTGCCGTCCCCGCTGGACATGGCCCGGCTCTGCGCGGTGGCGGCGTCGTCGCCGCCCGCCGCCTTCGAGTCGCCGTCGGCGCCGCCACAGGCGGTCAGGCCCAGCGCCAGCGCGGCGGTGACGGCGGCCAGGGTGGCGGTACGAATCCGGGAAGTGCGCATGATCAGGTCCCCCTGTGGTCCGTGCGGGAGTCCTCTTCGGCCGTTCCCGCGGTGTGGACACCACTCTTCCCGGCGCCGCTGACGTTCCGGAAACGCCTCACTCACGTCCCGCAAACGCACCGCACGAACGGGCGGGGGTGAGCTGCGGGCGGCCTGGTTCCGCACCGTGGGCCTGGGTCCCGAGCCCTCCCCCGCACAGCATCGAGCCCCCCCCGCCCGCCGGAGAATCCGCGGGCAGGGGGCTCGGGAGCGTCGGGCCTACTTCTTCTTGCCCTGGTTCTTCACGGCCTCGATGGCGGCCTTGGCGGCCTCGGGGTCGAGGTAGGTGCCGCCGGGGTTGACCGGGCGGAAGTCGGCGTCCAGCTCGTAGGCGAGCGGGATGCCGGTGGGGATGTTCAGGCCGGCGATGTCCTCGTCGGAGACGCCGTCGAGGTGCTTGACCAGGGCGCGCAGGCTGTTGCCGTGGGCGGCGACCAGGACGGTGCGGCCGGCGAGGAGGTCCGGGACGATGCCGTCGTACCAGTACGGCAGCATGCGGACGACGACGTCCTTGAGGCACTCGGTCCGCGGGCGCAGCTCCGGCGGGATCGACGCGTAGCGCGGGTCGTCCGACTGGGAGAACTCGGTGCCGTCCTCCAGGGCGGGCGGCGGGGTGTCGTACGAGCGGCGCCAGAGCATGAACTGCTCCTCGCCGAACTCGGCCAGCGTCTGCGCCTTGTCCTTGCCCTGCAGCGCGCCGTAGTGGCGCTCGTTCAGCCGCCAGCTGCGGTGGACCGGGACCCAGTGCCGGTCGGCGGACTCCAGGGCCAGCTGCGCGGTGCGGATGGCGCGCTTCTGGAGGGAGGTGTGCACTACGTCGGGGAGCAGGCCGGCGTCCTTGAGCAGCTCTCCGCCGCGGACTGCCTCCTTCTCGCCCTTCTCGTTCAGATTGACGTCCACCCAGCCGGTGAACAGGTTCTTCGCGTTCCACTCGCTCTCGCCGTGGCGGAGGAGGATCAGCTTGTACGGTGCGTCGGCCATGGCGTCGAGCGTAATCGACATCCGGAATCACCCCTCCGCGGGTCCAGGAGCTGGGCATCCCGCCGGCGTTTGACGTGTCCCGTCAATTGGGTGGCGGCTAAAGCCGGGCTCTCAGTAGCGTGCGGAATCGGTCCACACCACTTACGCGCCTAGCCTTTCCGCGCCCGTCCTTCCATCACACGGCGCGGCCGCCCGCCCGTATCCCTGCCACCGCCACACCGCCGCACCACCACGCCACTCGACGGGGGAACTGTCATGTCCGCATCCACTTCCGGGCCCGCTTCCGGACCCTCCGGACCCACCCGGCGGTCCGGTCTCCGGCGGGCCGCCGTGGAGAGCGTCTCCGGCCTCCCCCGGCAGTTCTGGTGGCTGTGGACCAGCACCCTGATCAACCGGCTGGGCGCCTTCGTCGCCACCTTCCTCGCCCTCTACCTGACCGTCGAGCGCGGCTACTCGGCCTCGTACGCGGGGCTGGTGGCCGCGCTGCACGGGCTGGGCGGGGTGATCTCGTCCGTGGGCGCCGGGGTGATGGCCGACCGGCTCGGGCGGCGGCCCACCATGCTGATCGCGCAGCTGTCGACGGCGGCGTCCGTGGCGCTGCTCGGCTTCATGACGGACCCGGTCGCCATCGCGCTGGTCGCGGGCCTGGTCGGGATGGCGAGCAACGCCTCCCGCCCCGCCGTCCAGGCGATGATGGCGGACATCGTCGCCCCGAAGGACCGGGTCCGCGCCTTCTCGCTCAACTACTGGGCGATCAACCTCGGCTTCGCCATCTCCTCCACCGCCGCCGGACTCATCGCCGAGCACGGCTATCTGGCCCTCTTCCTCGGCGAGGCCGCGCTCGTGCTCGCCTGTGCGCTGGTCGTCTACCGGAAGCTGCCGGAATCGCGCCCCACCACGAACGCGCAGGGCGGGGCGGACGGCGGCGCCGGCGGCCCGGCCCCCGCGCCGGTCTCCATGCGGACCGTCCTGCACGACGGCCGGTTCATGACCGTCGTCGGCCTCAACCTGCTGCTCGCGCTGCTCTTCCAGCAGGCCTATGTCTCGATGCCCGTGGCGATGGGTCAGGACGGCTTCTCCAGCACCGACTTCGGCCTGGTCATCGGGTTGAACGGCGTGCTCGTCGTGCTGCTCCAGATCCCGGTGACGCGTTTCATCGAACACCGCAGCCCAGCCCTGCTGCTCATCGGCTCCGCCCTGCTCGCGGGTTACGGCTTCGGGCTGACCGCGCTCGCCGGTTCGGTCGCCATGTACGCGGTCGCCGTCACCGTCTGGACCCTCGGCGAGATCATCAACTCGCCCACCCAGATGGGCCTGGTGGTACGGCTGTCCCCGCTGCACGGCCGCGGCCGCTACCAGGGCATGTACGCGCTGTCCTGGTCCGTCGCCTCCCTGACGGCCCCTCTGCTCGGCGGCGTGGTGATCGACCACTACGGCGCCGATGCGTTGTGGGGCGGCTGCGCGGTCGTGGGCACGGTGGCGGCGGTGGGGTACGGGGTGCTGCTGCGGGGGCTGTCGGGGCGGCCGGGGGCAGGGGCGGTGGCCCGGGGGACAGCGGACGCGGGGGCGTCGGCGGGGGCCGGGGCGAGCGAGCCGGTGGCGTGAGGCCCGGCGCCGGGCGCGGCGCGCGCTCCCCGTACCGCTAAGCCGAAGGCCGCCGCGTCAGATGCGCGAAGGCGTCCAGATTGCGGGTGGATTCGCCGCGGGACACGCGCCAGGCGTACTCCTTGCGGATGGCCGTGGCGAAGCCCATCTCCAGCAGGGTGTTGAAGCTGCCGTCGGCGTTCTCCAGGACCGTGCCGAGGATGCGGTCGAGTTCGTCGGGGGTGACGGCGGCCAGCGGGAGCTTGCCCACGAGGTAGATGTCGCCGAGCTTGTCGATGGCGTAACCGACGCCGTAGAGGCGGGTGTTGCGTTCGAGGAGCCAGCGGTGCACGGCCTCGTGGTTCTCGTCGGGGCGGCGGACCACGAAGGCGTTCACGGAGAGGGAGTGCCGGCCGACGATGAGCGAGCAGGTCGTGGAGAGCTTGCGGGTGCCGGGGAGCTTGATGACGTAGCTGCCGTCGGAGGGGGACTCCCATTCGAGGCCGGCGTCCTTCAGCGTCTCCTCGATGACGGTCCGCGCGGCCGCCCCCGGGGGCACGGCCGCCCCGGCCTGCCCCGTCGTCCCGCTCACACCGTGCTCCTCGCCCGTGTCACCCATGGAGCGATCGTAGGTGACGGCGGTGTTCCTGCATGGCGGCGGTGTAGACGTCGCCGGTCGCCGCGGCGGCGGTGTCCCAGCCGAAGGACTGGGCGTGGCGGGCGGCGTCGGTGCCCATCCGGGCGGGCAGGCCGGGGTCCGCGACGAAGCGGGTGAGCGCGCGGGCGTAGTCGGCCGGGTCGTGGCCGCTGACGAGGAAGCCGCTGACGCCGTCGCGCACCGCCACCGGCAGCCCGCCGACCGCGGCCGCGACGACCGGGGTGCCGCAGGCCTGGGCCTCGATGGCGACCAGTCCGAAGGACTCGCTGTACGAGGGCATGACCAGCACGGAGGCGGCGCGGTACCAGTCGGCGAGCTGTTCCTGGCCGACCGGCGGGTGGAACTGCACCAGGTCCGCGATGCCGAGCCGGGCGGCCAGCTTCTGCAGGCCCTCCGGCTTGGCCAGTCCGCTGCCGCTGGGCCCGCCGACCACGGGCACCACCAGGCGGGAGCGCAGCGAGGGGTCCCCGTCCACCAGGGCGGCGGCCGCGCGCAGCAGGATGTCGGGGGCCTTCAGCGGCTGTATGCGGCCGGCGAAGAGCGGGATGACCGCGTCCTGCGGCAGACCGAGGCGGGCGCGGGCGGCGGCCCGGCTCGCGGCGACATCGCCGCCGGACGGGCGGAAGCGGTCGAGGTTGACGCCGGGGTGCACCACCGCGATCTTGCCCGGCTCGGCCTCGTAATGCCGGGCCAGCTCGCCGGCCTCTTCGGCGGTGTTGGCTATCAGCCGGTCCGCGGCCCGGACGATCTGGGTCTCGCCGATCACGCGCGCGGCCGGCTCGGGGGTGTCCCCCACGGCCAGCGCGGCGTTCTTGACCTTGGCCATGGTGTGCATGGCGTGCACCAGCGGGACGCCCCAGCGTTCGCCGGCCAGCCAGCCGACGTGGCCGGAGAGCCAGTAGTGGGAGTGCACCAGGTCGTAGTAGCCGGGGCGGTGGCCGGCCCAGGCCTGCATCACGCCGTGGGTGAAGGCGCACAGCTGGGCGGGCAGCTCCTCCTTCGCCAGGCCCTCGTACGGACCGGCGTCCACATGCCGTACGAGGACGCCGGGGGCCAGCTCGACGGCGGGCGGGAGGGTGCCCGTGGTGGCGCGGGTGAAGATCTCCACCTCGATGTTGAGCGAGGCGAGCTTCCTGGCCAGCTCGACGATGTAGACGTTCATGCCGCCGGCGTCGCCGGTGCCGGGCTGGTGCAGCGGGGAGGTGTGCACGCTGAGCATCGCCACCCGGCGCGGGCGGCGGGCGCTGCCGGGCAGCCGCAGCCGGGCCTGGCCCGGGAACTGGCCATGGGGACGACTGCGGAGCCGGGACACGTATTGGCTCACGTCGGGCTACCTCCTAGGCGGGGCGGGCGGCGCGCCTCCGACCCCGTCCAACAAAAGACCCCGGCCATCCATTTCCGTCCGGCGCACACTCCGCGCACTTTGCCAAAGCGTGACCAAGCGGGGCCCGCGGGACCTCGGCGGACCGTGCACCCGCGGCCACCCCATACTCTCAAGAGCATGGCCCGCCGCCCCTCCGTCCCCGCCGCCGCCCCGGCGACCGCACCGTCCCGACCCGTCGGAAACGCCACCCGCGGCACCACCAACCCCAACCGGCTGCGCCGTATGGACCGCTGGATCGCCGCGGAGCACGGCGCCGCGCTGCGCCGCGCCGCCGACCCCGTCGCGGTCGACCTCGGCTACGGCGCCGCCCCCTGGACCGCGGTCGAGCTGCTGGGCCGGCTGCGGACTGTCCGGCCGGACGCCCGGGTCGTCGGCGTCGAGATCGACCCGGCGCGGGTCGCGGCCGCGCGGGTCCACGAGCGGCCGGGGCTGGAATTCGTCCACGGGGGCTTCGAGGTGCCGCTGCCGGGCCGGGGGCCGCGGGCGCCGGTCCTCATCCGGGCGGCGAACGTGCTGCGGCAGTACGACGAGGACGAGGTGGCCGCCGTGTGGCGGCGGCTGTGCGGCCGGCTGGCGCCCGGCGGGCTGCTGGTCGAGGGCACCTGCGACGAGATCGGGCGGCGGCACGTCTGGGTGGCGCTGGGTCCCGAGGGCCCGCGCACGGTCACCTTCGCCGCCCGCCTCAGCGCCCTGGAAACCCCCTCCGACCTGGCTGAACGCCTCCCCAAGGCGCTGATCCACCGCAATGTTCCGGGTGAGCCGGTGCACGCCTTCCTCCGCGACTTCGACCGCGCCTGGGCCACCGCCGCCCCGCTGGGCGCACTGGGCGCCCGCCAGCGCTGGCGGGCCGCCGTGGCGGCGCTGGGCGTGGACTGGCCGCTGGCGGGTGACCCGCGGCGGCGCCGTCAGGGCGAGGTCACCGTGCGGTGGGAGGCGCTGGCCCCCAGGGGGTGAGGCCGGGCGCCGCGGCCTACGCGGTGAGCGCCGGCTCCGCCAGCGCCCCCAGCTCCCGGATGCGGCGCTCCGTCTCCGAGCCGACCGGGGCCGTGTACGTCACCAGCGCCTGGTCCGGATCGGTGCTCAGCCGGAAGCTCTCGAAGGTGACGAGCAGCTCGCCCACCCGCGGGTTCCGGATGCGCTTGGTGCCGCGCAGACACTCGTTCACCGACTGCGTCTCCCAGATCCGCCGGAATTCCGGGCTGTGGGCGAGGAGTTCGTTGACCACCTCGCAGATCCGCGGGTCGTCGGGGTGCCGGCCGCTGTCGGCGCGAAGATTGCCGACCATTTCCACGGCCTTGGCCTCCCAGTCCGGGTGCAGGGCGCGCGCCGCCGGGTCGAGGAAGACCAGCAGCGCGGTGTTCCGCCGCTCCGGGGCGAGCGCCTCCAGGTCGAAGGCGATCCGCCCGCCCAGCCTGTTCCAGGCCAGGATGTCCAGCCCGCGGCCGACCACCATGGCCGGGACGGTGTCCGCCATCGCGTCCAGGACCTGCTGGATCTCGGGGCGTACGGTCCGTCCGGGCGCCGGAACGGTGCAGTCCGCACCCGGCCGCCGGTGCACGGCGATGTTCCGCAGATACGTCACCTCGCCGCCGGACAGCCGCAGCGCCCGCGCGATGGCGTCCAGGACGGAGTCGGAGATGGCAGGCGCCCGCCCCTGCTCGATCCGGGTGTAGTAGTCGACGCTGATGCCGGCGAGCTGGGCGACCTCCTCGCGCCGCAGCCCGCGCACCCGGCGCCGGTTCACCCCGCCCGGCAGGCCCAGGTCGGCCGGGTCGAGCGCCGCACGGCGCGCCTTGAGGAACGCGCTGATCTCGATTTCCGCGTACAGCATCGGTCCAGTATGCGGCGCACGGCCGGTTGGGTGGTTCCCGCCGGCCCAGGTTGCGACGGGCCTGGTCCGCTCCCCATACGGACAGCAAGGTGGTGCCCGGAAGCCCCCGGGGCGCCCCCGGCGTCCGCTCCGGCACGCCCCCGGGGACGCCGTACGGGACTACCCCGAAACCTCGGCACTCCAAGGCCTCCACACCTCGACACCTCCCCACCTCGACACCTCGCAGAAGGAGCACCTCATGCAGCGCAGAATCCTCGGCGGCACCGGCATCTCGGTCAGCGAGTACGCGCTCGGCGCGATGATGCTCGGCGCCTGGGGCAACACCGATCACGACGACTGCGTACGGATCGTGCACCGTGCGCTGGACGCCGGCATCAACTTCGTGGACACCGCGGACGTGTACGCCGCCGGGGAGTCCGAGGAGATCGTCGGCAAGGCGCTCAAGGGACGCCGCGAGGATGTCGTCCTGGCCACGAAGGCCGTCAGCTCCATGGGGACGGACGCCAACCACAGCGGCAGTTCCCGGCGCTGGCTCGTGCGGGCGGTGGAGGACAGTCTGCGCCGTCTGGGCACCGACTACATCGACCTCTACCAGATGCACCGCCCCGACCCGGCGACCGATATCGACGAGACGCTCGCCGCGCTCTCCGACCTGGTACGCGCCGGAAAGGTGCGGGCCATCGGCTCCTCCACCTTCCCCGCCGAGCAGATCGTCGAGGCCCAGTGGACCGCCGACCGCCGCGGCCACTCCCGCTTCCGCACCGAGCAGCCGCCGTACTCGATGCTGGCGCGCGGCGTCGAGAACGCGGTGCTGCCGACCGCGCAGCGCTACGGCATGGGCGTGCTGACCTGGGGCCCGCTCAGCGCCGGCTGGCTGTCCGGCCGGGACCTCTCGGCCAGCTCCCGGGCCGGCCTGGAGAGCCAGAAGTTCGACCTCTCGATCCCCGAGAACGCCCGGAAGGCCGAGGCCGTCCACGCCCTCTCCGAGGTCGCGGCGGAGGCGGGCCTGCCCCTCCCCCACCTGGCCACCGCCTTCGTCCGCTCCCACCCCGCCGTGACGTCCGTGATCATCGGCCCGCGCACGCTCGACCAGCTCGACAGCATGCTCACCGGCTCCGAGGTGACCCTGGACGCGGACATCCTGGACCGCATCGACGCCATCGTCCCCCCGGGCACCGACCTCAACCGGGCCGACAACTACTACCTGCCGCCGGCCATCACGGACGCTTCGCTGCGGAGGCGGTGAGGGGGGTGGGGCGGGTGCGGTCCCGCCCCGTTCTCAGCCACGCTCGACCGCGCATCACACGCACGTTCAGCGCGTTGACCCACTCTCCAGCCCGGTAATCCTGCCGTTGCCCGAACTCGTCTCGCAGGGACCGGAGTCCATGAGTGACGTCATACGACGAGGAATCCCTTGCCCAGCTCGCGGGCGGCTCCTCTGAGATGCTTGGCCCCCACGCGAGAAGGGGCGGCATCCATGCTGTGGAAGACCCATGGGGAACGGCAGATCTACACCAACCAGTGGGTGAACCTGTGCCTCGTCGATGTCGAACAGCCGGATGGGCGACGCTGGGAGCATCACGTCGTACGTCTGCGTCACCTGGCCGTAGCCGCAGTGGTCAATGAACGCCATGAAGTCCTGATGATGTGGCGGCACCGATTCATCACGGACTCCTGGGCATGGGAGTTGCCCATGGGTCTGATCGAGGCGGGCGAAACGCCGGAGGAGGCAGCGGCTCGGGAGGTGGAGGAGGAGACCGGCTGGCGTCCCGGCCCGATGAAGCCGTTGATCTATGCGGAGCCGGCGAATGGAATCACCGACTCCCAGCACTACGTGTTCCGGGCAGACGGCGCGACGCACATCGGCCCGCCCACGGAGAAGAACGAGTCCGACCGTATCGAGTGGGTTCCCTTGGAGCGGGTGCGCGGAATGATCGACCGCCGTGAGGTCGTCAGCAGTGGTTCGCTCGTCGGTCTGCTGTATGTCCTCATGGAAGAGTCGATCCGCTGACGCCCGAGGGAACTACCTGCCGCAACTGCGAGTCGAAGGCTACTGCGGCAGGTTCAGCGCGGTATGGCGTCAACTGCAGTGAGAATTCCCGCAGATGTCCGGTGACCCGTTCGGATGTCACCACCGAGGCAGGGGTGAGGGCATTCACGGCCGTGTGACACGCCTGCTCTAATTTTCCCCGCTGAAGCTGCGTACGGGCCAGCCAGATTGCGTGAAAGGCGCGACCGCGCTGGTTGGTACTGCGCTCCGGGTGAAGCGCTTGGGCCATGAGGGGTTCCGCAACACCCGCCTCGCCCAATTGGGCGTGCGCGATACCGGTATCCACGGTGAGCTTGTGCTCATCGAAGTACATCACCCACGACGGGTCGGAGTCGCTTTCGGAGATCCGCTCGAACTGTCGGTGCGCCTCACCGATAGCTGCATGCGCCCCACTGCGGCTGCCCAGGGTGGCATGGGCGAAGGCCTCTCGCATAGACAGCATGGACAGCACGCGGGGAGTGCCACTGGCCCGTGCGTGGTCCTGAGCCGCGGCAGCCAGGGCAAGGGCATCCGTCGGTCGGTCCTGATATGTGGCTTGCAGGCTCATACAGGCCAATACGTTGGCCATGAACTGGCGGTCGTCAACGTCCTTCGCAAACCCCAATGCCTGGCCGAAATAGAGGCGGGCTTGACTGAACTGACGGGCGTCGAAATAGGTCCATCCAGTAAGTCGTGACAATTCAGCTGCCACGCCCAGGAGTTCACGCCGGACGCCGCCTCCGCGACATTGCGTGAGCAGGCTCTCGACGTAGCGAAGCTGCCCGACAACGGCCGGACGCAGGGCTTCGCCGCCATGTTCGTCATCACGGCGCCAGTAATCTTCGATGGATGACCGGAGCGCTTGCGCAGTCAATGTACTGGGGCTGGCGCACGCGACCGATGCAAGGGTGTCCTCTACATCGTGCGTGGGCACTGAGCCGACGGGAGCCAGCTCAGTCCGGCGCGAGGAAGGCTCTCGGTCAGTTGCGTAAGGTGCTGGCGGCGACTCCCATGCACGTGACGAAAGTCCGAGCATGTGCCCAGGAATCCGCAGGCCATCCGAGATGCGCTCGACGACGTCCATGTGCAGCAACCTGCGCCTATCGGACATGACCTCGCCGACACGGCTCGGAGTCAGATCGCAGCGCCTGGCGATCATCGAGGGATAGATCCCGGCATGCTTCTTGACCATTCGGAAGACGCGAGCGAAGTCGCGCAGTCGACACGCCTCGATCATCTCCGGATCTGTGAGGAGCCGGACGGGAAGTTCTGGCGGATGGGGTGACTCGGGCATCGGACACGCTCCAGCGGAATGCTGATCTACGGATCGTAGCTGCTCCATGACCTCAAGTGATGTTACCCAAGTTGGGTAATCAGTCTGACCTTTCAGCAGCACCGCTCAAATCGCCACTCTGATGCGCATGCCCCGTCCATGTCCGCCCCTGGCGAACGATCCGACGAGGCCATCCCCCGACCCCGAGGAGGAGACACGTTGTGATCTCACACATCACGATTGATCAGCGGGACATCGCCTATGACTTCCGCGCCCAACAGGCCGCGCTGTCTGTGACCATCCACCACCGCGACGGCGCCACGGAACCATCCTTGCTCGTCATGGACCCGGGCCAGGTGGAGCTGTACGCCATCCAGTTGGACCGGGCGATTGCTGAGCGGAAGAGGGCGCAGGAAGGCGCCTCGCGGTGAATCCCCTTCCCGAGGTCGGTGACGAGGTGGAATACGAGGGCCGCCGGGCGATCGTGACCGACATCTGCCAGGGCATCTACCTGCTGCGACATGGGCCGCGCGTGTGGCCCGCTTCGGAGGCCACAGGACTGCGGGTCATTCGGACGCGGGCACAGCGGAACACGGACGGTGACTCCCGGTGAGAGATTCCCGCACGCATAGCTGAGGGCAGTCGGCCAGCGGCGGGCTGCCGGCCGGCCCCGCAAAGCGACTGCCACCCCCAACCACAAGGGCCTCGTCCCCGCTGCTCCCCGCACAGACCACAGGAGATGTCATGTCGTTACTCACCCCGCGATTCGTCTGGTTCGAAATCACCGGTTTCTGCAATCTCAACTGTCGGCACTGTTATGCCGACTCGTCTCCGCAGGGGGACCACGGCACGATGGCGCTCGACGACTGGTTTCGTGTCATCGACGAACTAGCCTCCCTCGGAACCGAACACGGGCAGCTCATCGGCGGCGAACCCACCCTGCATCCGAACTTCCCGGAGATCGTCAGGCACGCCCGTGCCCGTCATCTGCAAGTTGAGGTCTTCAGCAACCTCACACACGTCACCGAAGAAGCGTGGGAAGCACTACGGATGCCGGGCGTCAGCCTGGCCTTCAGCTACTACTCCGATAGCGATGACGACCACGACGACGTGACGGAGAACCGCGGTTCCCGGCACCGCACTCGAGTCAACATCGACCGTGCCAAGGCATTCGGCATCCCGATGCGCGGCAACGTGATCAATGTTCTGGAGGGCCAGCGCGGCATGGAAGGACGTCGCGAACTGTTGGATATCGGGATGCGTGACGTACGTACCGACAACATCAGGCCATTCGGCCGGGCCTCACAGGGCGCTGCCCCGGACATCAAGAAGCTGTGCGGCAGGTGTGGCCGGAACAAGCTCGCCATTTCCCCGACCGGAGACGTGTGGCCATGCGTGTTCGCCCGCTGGATGCCCGTCGGCAACGTGCACGAGCGAAGTATTCGGGAGATCTACAGCGGCGTGCCCATGCAAGGCGCGCGGGCGGAGCTGGCCTGCGCCTTCCCAGAGAAGGCCACGACCGGTGGCGACCCGAGTTGCCTGCCGGACTGCGGTCCGAGCTTTGAAACCTGCGCGCCGCAGCTCGCTTGCGCTCCAGATGCGGCCTGCGGCCCGACCGAAGAGTCGGGCCAGTTGACACCCCCGATCACGTCGCCGCATCGGTCGGTGCGGTACCGCAGTCCGTACGTCGCAGGTACTGACTGCTGACGCCCTACCGCATTCCAAGAGAGAAACATCTGGCGGATCTCTCCCGGCTGGGACGCATCCAAGTAGCGTGAGTGCGTCCCAGTTCTCGGACGCTCGGAGTACGTCATGAGCACCCCCACCACTCTCACGCTGTACCTGGCGCGACGCGACGCCTACACCGCCTTTCTGAGCGCGGCCGACCAGGAATCGTCCGTGTGCTACTGGGAGGCTGAGGAGCGCTACGAGACGCCGGAAGCGGCCGTCACCGCGCGCGATGAGGCCTACGCCGTGACGCGCGACGCCTTCAACCGGATCACGGTCGAACCCACTGGCCCCCACAAAGAGGCTGAGGCCCTCGTGGAACAGCTTCGTTGTCTAGGGCGAGCCGACACCCAGGAACAAGACTGGGTGTCGTTCAAGAAGGCACGCGAGGTGTTTGTGAACGCATGCCGGATGCACCTCAAAGAAGTGCTGAGTTCCTGACCCACAGCAATCCGTTCAATACCGGACGGCGCCCACTGAGCAACGGGCCAGACCTCACGCCACATGCAAAGCCGCCAACAGCGCGTCCACCAGCGGCCGGTCGCGTTCCTGGGTGAGGCGGTGGCGGGCCTCCGTGGGGGAGAGCCAGGCCAGGCGGTCCACTTCGGTGTTGGGGGTGAAGGCGCCGGCGAGGGCCTCGGCGGCCCAGTAACGGACCGTCTTGGGGCGGCCGTTGGCGTAGTAGTAGGACGTGGGGAGGGGGGCGTCGGGGCGGCAGTCCATGCCGGTTTCCTCCGCCACCTCGCGTACGGCTCCGGCCAGGGCGCCCTCGCCGCGTTTCAGCTTGCCCTTGGGGTGCGACCAGTCGTCGTACTTGGGCCGGTGGACCAGGGCGATCTCCAGGCCCTCGTCCGTCGTCGCGCGGCGCCACAGGACGCAGCCCGCGGCCCGTACCGGCTTCTGGGGGGAGGTCACCTCGGCGCTCCTTTGCATGCGGTCGTCACGGCCATCCTCCCCGTCCCGGCCGTCTCCCGTCCGCGTGTTCATGGTCCGTGTCTCCTCAGCCCTTGCGGTCCGGGGTCCGGGGCAGCCAGACGCGGCCGAAGGCGAAGCGGGCCGCCTCGACCTCGTGTCGCTGGTCGGCGTGGAGCACGCCCAGGGCGTAGGCGGTGGCGGGGGCGATACGGGGGGTGCGGGCCGCGGTGGCGGCTGCGGCGGCGGCCTCGGCGGCGTCTCGGTGCCACTCCAGGGCCCGGCCGGCCTCCGCGAGCCGGAGGTCGCCGGTCTCCGGCGCGAGCAGCTCGCGGGCGTAGCGGCTGAGCCGCACCAGCATCCGGACCTGGTGCCAGGGCGCGTCCTGGCGCTGGTCGGCGGCGAGCGCGGCGGCGTTGTACGGGTAGCCGGCGCGGGACAGCGGGAGTGCGGCGACCGCCTCCGTGAGCCGTCGGTGCGCCTGCTCGGCGAGCGGCGGCAGGGCCTCGGCGGCCGCCAGCTCGGCGGTCCTGGGGGCCAGTGGCACCTCGGAGGCGAGCACCGCCACGGAGTCGGCGACGGCGTGGAAGCGGGAGGAGCCCAGGGCCTGCAGCGCGGCGGAGTGCGCGCGGGTGCGGGCGAGGGTGAGCTGGCGGTCCAGCAGCGCCCCGGCGCGCGCCGCACCGGCCGACAGTGCGCCGTCGGGGTCCGGGTCGGTGGAGGGAGCGGAGGGGGTGGCGGAGGTGGGGGCCGGGGACTTGGACGGGCGGTCGCCGCGTTTGGGGCGTTCGGTCCGGCCGGGGCGGTCGCCGCGTTCGGGGCCGCGGCCGGTGAGGCGCTGGAGGGCCGCCATCAGCCGTTCGCGGCGGGCCGCGCAGGCCTGTTCGCGGGCCAGGGTGCCGGACAGCCAGCCCAGTTCGGAGCGGAGCTGGTCGGCCCAGTCCTCCTCAGTCAGCGGCCGGAAGGTGTGCAGGGTGGCGCTGATCCGGCGGGCGGCGCGGCGCAGCTGCCGGGCGGCCTCACCGGCGCCCTCGGCGTCCGAACCGCTCTCCCGGTGCAGCCGCAGACTGCGCAGGAAGTCCGCGGACTGCTGGTGCAGGTAGGCGGCGAGCACCTCGTCGGCCGTACGGGAGCCGAGGCCGTCCTCGGTGTCGGGACCGGGGCCGAGGCCGTGGTCACCGCCGGGGCCGTGGTCACCGTCGGGGCCGCTGCCACCGTCCGTGGCGCGGTCGCGGTCCCTGCCGCGGTCGCCGCCGCCGTCGTCGCCGGCGCGGGCGGCCGTCACCGGTCCGTACGCGGCGTCGTCCGGCCCGTACGTGCCGTCGGGCCCGCCGTACGGCGCGTCCACCACCGCGGAGCGGGCTCCGGGGGTCCGGCCGGGCTCGTATCCGATTCCGAGGAGACCCGCCGGCCCTCCGGTCGGCTGGTCATGTCGCTGGGCCACGCCGGCGCCTCCGGGCGTCAATGAGCATTTCCTGTACGTTGCGCAGCGGCGCGCCGTCCGCGTCCACCGCCTGCCGGGTCCAGTCACCGTTCTCGCCCAGATGCCAGGACGAGGTGGAGTCCGAGGTCCCCATCTCCAGCAGCCGGTTGAGGGAGGCCCGGTGTGCCGGGTCGGTGACCCGCACCAGCGCCTCGATCCGGCGGTCCAGATTCCGGTGCATCATGTCGGCGCTGCCCAGCCACACCTCGGGCTCCCCGCCGTTGCCGAAGATGAAGACCCGGGAGTGTTCGAGGAAGCGGCCGAGAATGCTGCGGACCCGGATGGTCTCGCTCAGACCGGTGACACCGGGCCGGAGCGCGCAGATGCCGCGGACCCAGATGTCGACCGGCACACCGGCCTGGGAGGCGCGGTAGAGCGCGTCGACGACGACCTCGTCGACCATCGAGTTGACCTTCATGCGGACGTAGGCGGGCCGACCCGCGCGCTGGTTCGCGATCTCCTTGTTGATCCGCTGGATCAGGCCGTCCCGCAGGGACTTGGGGGCGACCAGGAGACGGCGGTAGGTCTCGCGGCGCGAGTAGCCGGAGAGCCGGTTGAAGAGGTCGGAGAGGTCGGCACCGACCTGGGGGTCGGCGGTCAGCAGCCCGAGATCCTCGTAGAGCCGTGCCGTCTTGGGGTGGTAGTTGCCGGTCCCCACATGGGAGTAGCGGCGCAGCATCTCGCCTTCCTGACGGACCACGAGCGAGAGCTTGCAGTGCGTCTTGAGGCCGACCAGGCCGTAGACGACATGGCAGCCGGACTCCTCCAGCTTCCGCGCCCACTTGATGTTGGCCTGCTCGTCGAAGCGGGCCTTGATCTCGACGAGGACGAGGACCTGCTTGCCGGACTCCGCGGCGTCTATCAGGGCGTCCACGATCGGTGAGTCGCCGGAGGTGCGGTAGAGCGTCTGCTTGATCGCGAGCACGTCCGGGTCGGCGGCGGCCTGTTCCAGGAAGGCCTGCACGGAGGTGGAGAAGGAGTCGTAGGGGTGGTGGAGGAGGACGTCGCGGGAGCGCAGGGCGGCGAAGATGTCGGGTGCGGAGGCGGACTCCACTTCGGCCAGGTCGCGGTGGGTGCCCGCCACGAACTTGGGGTACTTGAGCTCAGGCCGGTCCAGGGCGCCGATGCCGAACAGGCCGGTCAGATCCAGCGGGCCGGGCAGCGGGTAGACCTCGGCGTCGGAGATCTTCAGCTCCTGGACCAGCAGGTCGAGCACGGCCGGGTCGATGGACTCCTCGACCTCCAGACGGACCGGCGGCCCGAAGCGCCGCCGCATCAGCTCCTTCTCCAGCGCCTGGAGGAGGTTCTCCGCGTCGTCCTCCTCGACCTCCAGGTCCTCGTTGCGGGTCACCCGGAACATGTGGTGCGCCCGCACCTCCATGCCCGGGAACAGCTCCTCCAGGTGGGCCGCTATGACGTCCTCGATGGGGACGTAGCGCTGCGGGGAGGCCTCCAGGAAGCGGGAGAGCAGCGGCGGCACCTTGACCCGCGCGAAGTGGTCGTGGCCGCTGACCGGGTTGCGTACGACGACGGCGAGGTTCAGCGAGAGGCCGGAGATGTACGGGAAGGGGTGCGCGGGGTCCACCGCCAGCGGCGTCAGCACCGGGAAGATCTGCTGACGGAAGAGGGTGAACAGGCGGGCCTGCTCCTTCTCGGTCAGCTCGGGCCAGCGGATCAGATGAATGCCCTGGTCGGCCAGCTCCGGGGCGACGTCCTGCTGGAAGCAGGCGGCATGCCGGGCCATGAGCTCGCGGGAGCGCGTCCAGATGAGGTCCAGCACCTCACGGGGCTGCAGCCCGGAAGCAGAGCGGGTGGCGACGCCGGTGGCTATGCGGCGCTTCAGTCCCGCGACCCGGACCATGAAGAACTCGTCCAGGTTGCTGGCGAAAATCGCCAGGAAATTAGCCCGTTCGAGGAGGGGGGTGGCCGGGTCCTCGGCCAGTTCCAGCACCCGCTCGTTGAAGGCCAGCCAGCTCCGCTCGCGGTCCAGGAACCGGCCGCTGGGCAGCTCCTCGCCGTCCGCGCCCACCACGCCCTCGTCCTCGTACGCGTCGGGATCGGCGTCCAGGTCGGGCTCCAGGCCGGGCACCGTGCCCCGGACCGCGTGCGGGCGGTGCGCAGCGATCGAGCCCACGGAAGGCTGGGCCGAGGGGGCCGGGGCCTGCGGGGGCTTCGTGGTGGGCACCTCGGGCTGGGCCGGTGCCTGAGCGCTGGGCTGCTGGTTCATGGCCTTATTCTTCCGCGTTCCGGGGGTTCCAGGCGCGTCGGAAGGTGGCGGCGCGAGACGGAGCCTCGGGTTCGGGACGTTCGGCACAGCGGGCTGCATTCAGCGAT
The DNA here is from genome assembly GCF_043199295.1 of Streptomyces sp. NPDC048612. Lineage (NCBI taxonomy): Bacteria > Bacillati > Actinomycetota > Actinomycetes > Kitasatosporales > Streptomycetaceae > Streptomyces > Streptomyces sp. NPDC048612. The sequence continues at coordinate 18,224 of NZ_JBICVV010000036.1, read as the reverse complement.
GCTCGCAAGCGACGTTGAATCGCCGGTAACGCGGATATGGCGGACAGGCAAGCGGGGTGTTGCCCCCAGGGGTGTCCGGACCGGCCGGGCCCGCTGCCACGCCGGGGCGGCGAGGCGGGGAGTCCGGGACCGGAGGCCGCACGGCGGGCCGCGTCCCTTGTGATTCCCGCTGGACTGTCTTTGTAACACGTGCGGTGGGGCGGGAGAACTTTCCGGCTTTCCTGATCAAGGAATGGGGAGCGGTGAGGGCGGGGAATACGGGCGGAAGGCGGGTGGGGAATGCGGGCGGGGAATTCGGCTCGGCGGAATGTGATCGGGTGGAATGTGATCGGGTGGAATGTGACCCGGTGGGGTGCGATCCGGTGCGCTGCGGGCTCCGGCAGGGGAATGTGGTCGAGGCGCCCGGGAGTCCGTGTTCTGCGGCGCTTCGGTTGGGCGAGCCGTGCAGGCTGGGGGCTGTCCTTCCGGGGAGGACCGGCGTCACTGCCGGTTCGCGGCCGCACGGTACGGGCCGGTGGCCGTGAGGCGCCGCCCCCGCGCGCCTTTCCCTCCCCTCCCACCGGAGCCGGAATTCCCTGAGCGCGGAATGCCACGGCGACCACCACGGCGAATGCCACGGCGAATGCGACGACGGGCGGGAGGGGAACGGAATGGCCGGACGGCCCGGGAATGGCCAAGAGGGGCGATCAAGGATCGCCCCTCTTGGCCCGCCACCGGCCTCCCCCGGCCGCCTTTCAGCCGTGCCGGCGCCGCATGACCCGGAAGGCGATCACGGTCAGCGCGGCCGCCAGGGCGAGCACGATGCCGCTCTCGATCCACGCCAGCGGCCAGTGGTGCGACGCCGGCTGGTAGTCCATGTACTGACCGACGACGCCCCGTGCACGCAGGCAGGACTCGTAGTCGCCGAAGGAGTCACAGACGTTGTCGGGCAGATGGGCGCCGGAGCGGGTGTAATGCCCCTGCCCCACCAGCCAGGCGTTGTCCGGCAGCTGGGCCGCCTCCTCGGGCCCGAACTCGGCGGTCCTGATCGGCATCAGATACGGCCTGATCTGCTTCAGCACGAAGGGTGCCAGGATCATGGCGCCCAGCGTCACGCCCATGGTCGGCACCGTACGGCGCAGCAGCAGACCGGCCAGCACACCGACCGCCAGGCCCAGCAGCGCGTAGGCGACCGGCACCGGGCCGAGGACGGCGAAGTCGGTGGTCGAGTACCAGTAGGCGCCGGAGACCTCGTCGCCTGCGGCCTGCCACATCCAGGTGAACACCGCCGAGAGCGCCGTGACACCGCTCAGCACGACCAGCGCGGGCAGTGCGGCCTTCGCCGCCAGCCAGCGCAGCGGGCCGACCGACTGGGTCAGCACGAGCTGGTGGGTGCCGGCCTCCAGCTCGCGGGCGATCAGCGGTGCGCCGAGGAACAGGCCGATCAGCACGGGCAGCAACAGCAGCCCCATCTCGGCGAGTTGCAGGGCCCAGCCGTAGGTGCCGCGGAATTCGGTGACCGCCTCCTGGGTGCCCTCGCAGCGCGGGACGAGGGAGATCAGCGAGCAGCCGTCGATGTGGTGGGACGCGATGAACCCGGCCATCCGGCCGCGCAGGACCACGCACCAGGCCGCGCCGCCGACCACTGCGGCAAGCAGCAGGCCGAAGAACAGCCGGTGCTGCCGCCAGACCAGCCAGCCGAGACCGCGCAGCCGTCCGCGGCCGCCCGGCTCCCGGCCCGCGCCGGGACCGCCCGTGACGGGACCGGTCCCGTTCGCCCCGAGGTGTGCTGTGGTGGTCATGCCGCCGCTCCCTTGCCGCTGTGTTGGGTGTGCCGTGTGCGTGCCGGGCCGTCCGGCGGGTTCTTCCAGGTGTTGCGCCGGCCGGCCGGGCCGGGCGGTCCGTTGCGCGGCATGCCGGGGATGCCGGGCTTGTGGCCGGGCCGGCGGCGCGGTGGCGCCGGGGCCGGCTCCGCGCTCGGTGCGATCAGGCCGGGCGCGTCGTGCGCATCGGGCGCGCGCAGATAGGCGAGCAGGAGTTCCTCCAGGGACGGCTCGGCGACCTCCCAGGGACCGGTGGCGACCGGGCCCTTCCGCCGTACGACCGCGGTGAAGTGACGCCCCGACAGCTGTGCCTCGACGACCGGATGCGCGGCGATCTCGGGCGGCAGTGCCTCGCCCCGGCGCTGCCCCATCACCAGGGCGTGCGCCCCGATGACGTCATCGACCTCGCCCGCGAGCCGCACCCGGCCGCCGCTCAGCACCAGCACGTGGTCACAGACCCCGTCGAGCTCGGCGAGCAGGTCCGAGGACAGCATGACCGTGGTGCCGTGCTCGGCGGCCTGGGCCAGCAGCAGTGCGGTGAGCCGGTGCCGGGCGAGCGGGTCGAGACCGGCGAACGGCTCGTCGAGCAGCAGAAGTTCGGGGCGCCGGGCGAAGGCGAGGGCGAGCGCGAGCCGGGTGCGCCGGCCGCCGGAGAGAGTACCGACCCGGGCGTCGAGCGGGAGGTGGCCGTCCCGGACGATCCGTTCGGCGCACCGCCCGCTCCAGCGGCCGGGGTTGAGTTCGCGGCCCAGCCGCAGGGTCTCGGCGACCGTCAGCCGGGGGTAGAGCGGCTTGTCCTGGGCGAGGTGGGCGACCCGGACGCGGGCCGGGGCGGCAGCCGGGGACTCGCCCCAGACCCGTACGGACCCTTCGCGGGGGCGGGTCAGCCCGGAGACGAGCGAGAGCAGGGTGCTCTTGCCCGCGCCGTTGGGCCCGACCAGCGCGCAGATACGGCCGGCCGGCAGCCGGAAGGTGCAGTCGCGCAGCGCCCAGCGGCGGCGGTACCGCTTGCCGAGGCCGACCGCCTCGACGGCCGTACGCCCCGAAGCCGCCCGGCCGGTCGCCTGATCCATGGCCATCGGCCGCATCCCGCCCCCCCTTGATGCATTCCACTAATTAAGTAGTGAAAGGGTGGGGGAAATGGGCTGCGGCTGTCAACCTCGGCTGTCTACGCTCCCGGCGTGGCCACCTCTTCCGCACCCGCGACGCCGCCCCTGCCGTACACCCCCGCCTATCCGCTACGCACCGAGCGCCTGGACCTGCGCCCCGTCACCGACGAGGACTTCGCGGCGATCCACGCCTACCAGCGCCTCCCCGAGGTCTGCCGCTACCTCTACTGGGGCCCGCTCGACGAGGCCGGCTCCCGGGCCTCCGTCGCCGCCAAGGCCGCGCGGACGACGCTGCACGAGTCCGGGGACGTCCTCCAGCTCGCCGTCGTCGTCCGGGACGGGGGCGCCCTGATCGGCGATGTCACCTTCGTCTGGACCAGCCGCGAGCACCGCCAGGGCGGTATCGGCTATGTCTTCCACCCCGGCCACGCCGGCCACGGCTACGCCACCGAGGCGAGCCGGGCGCTGCTGAAGCTGGGCTTCGAGGAGCTTCGACTGCACCGCATCCAGGCCGAGTTGGACGGCCGCAACACCGCCTCGGCCCGGCTGCTCGAACGGCTCGGGATGCGCCGGGAGGGCCATCTGCGGGAGAACGAGTTCCTCGACGGGGAGTGGAGCGACGAGGTCGTCTACGCGATGCTCGCGCGCGAGTGGCGCGACCAGCAGGAGGAGGAGCGGCGGCGGGAGTAGGCCGGCGCCGCAGAAACGGGGAACGCGGTGGAGGGGGCCGCCCCCTCACGGGACCGCCCCCTCCACCACGCTCCGGCGCACGCCCGGCCTCCGGCCGCCGCGCTCAGGGCCCGAGCCGCGCCCAAGCCCTCCGCCGCACTCAGGTCTCCGACCCGTACATCAGGTCTCCGACCGGTACCTCACGTCTCCGACCGGTACATCAGGTCCGTCTCGTGCGTCGCGAACCCCATCCGCTCGTACACGGTCACCGCCGCCTTGTTGTCCGCGTCCACGTACAGCATCGCCGTCGGCAGCCCCTGTCCGGCCAGATGGCGCAGCCCGAGCGAGGTCAGCGCCTTGCCCAGGCCGCCGCCCTGGGCGCCCGGCCGCACCCCGAGCACATAGACCTCGCCGAGGCCCTCGTCGGCATGCACCTTGGTCCAGTGGAAGCCGACCAGCCGCCCCTCCTTCTCCGCCAGGAAGAAGCCCTTGGGGTCGAACCACGCCTCGGCCTTGCGGTCGTCCAGATCGCGCTGGATCAGCGAACCCTGCTCCGGGTGGTGCGCGAACGCCTCCGCGTTCACCTCCAGCCAGGCCGCGTCATCGGTGCCCGGCTGGAAGGTCCGTACGGACACCCCCTCCGGGAGCACCGGCTCCGGCAGCTCCAGGTCCGTCAGCGAGCGCCGCATCTGCCGCAGCTCCCGGAACATCGTCAGCCCCAGCGTCTGGGCGAGGTGCCGGGCGGCCGGATGCCCGCCGTGCGCCCAGACCCGCAGCCGGCGCCCGGACTGCTCCAGCAGCTCACCGCCCAGCGCCCGGCCGTGCCCGCGGCCGCGGTGCCCCGGGTGGACCACCAGTTCGGCGGCCGGTGCCTCCACCGGGTCGGTGTCCTCCAGCTGCCCGTAGGCGACCAGCTCCTCACCGTCGTCGACCCGCGCGTACACCAGCACATGCCGCACGCCCTCGCGCGCGCCCCCGCGCAGCTGCAGCCGGCCCTGCTCGGACACGGCGGGCTGCCCGTCCGTCCGCGCCGCCCGCTCGATCAGTTCGAGGACGGCCGCGCCCGCTTCCGGTGCCGGCTCGTCGACCACCTGAATCCTGCGGGCGGCCCGGCCCATCTCCTGTCCAGCGTCATTCATGTGTGCAGCGTACGACCCCACCGGGCGCTTGGAGGGGCATCACCCGCCCCAGGATTGACCAGCTACGAGACTGCGGCCCTGGGAGGGAGGGTTCACCAGCGGGCAGACGTGGCCGACCGCTGTCCACGGAAGGCGCGGACCGGCGATCTCATCGTGGCGGTGTTGCAGCACAGAAAGCCACAGGTCCACGCATGAGGAACGGACAGTGCCTACCAGTTCCCGTCGGTCCACCAGCGGCCATGAACCACAGCCGTACGTTGATCGGCATGAAGCTCAGGTACAACTTCCGCGTGTACCCGGACGCTTCGCAGTGTGCGGCTCTGGCGAGGGCGTTCGGGTGTGCCCGCGTGGTGTTCAACGACGCGCTCCGCCTTCGTCGTGACGCCTTCACCCAGGGCCTCCCCCGGCCCACTGCGGGCGAGTTGTCGAAGACGGTCATCACCGAGGCCAAGCACACCCCCGAGCGGGCCTGGCTGGGCGAGGTGTCCGCGGTGGTGCTCCAGCAGTCCCTGCGGGACCTGGAGAGTGCCTACAGCAACTTCTTCGCCTCGAAGAACGGAACCCGAAAGGGCCCGAAGGCAGGCCCGCCCCGGATGAAGAAGAGGGCGGCCCGTCAGGCGATTCGCTTCACCGCAAATGCCCACTGGTCCCTCACCGGGAGTGGGAAGCTGCGGCTCCCGAAGATCGGCGATCTCTCCGTACGCTGATCCCGCGAGCTGCCGTCACCTGCTTCGTCGGTCACCCTTGTCAAGGACTCAGCCGGCAGGTACTTCGCCTCGTTCGTGGTCGAAGTGGAGGGCAAGCCGCTGCCGGAGCTCGATCCGGTCGAGGCTGACACCGGCATCGACCTCGGTTTGTCCTCCTACGCCGTGCTGCGGGGACGGAAGATCGCCTCGCCCAAGTTCTTCCGCAGACAGGAGAAGAAGCTCAAGCGGGCGCAGCGCAAGCTGTCCCACTGCCGCAGAGGCAGCAAGAACCGGCACAAAGCCAAGCAGGCCGTCGCCAGGCTCCATGCCCGCATCGCAGACCAGCGGCGCGACTTCATCGAGCAGGAAACCACCCGCATCGTCCGTGAGAGCCAAGCGGTCTACGTGGAGGACCTGAACGTGAAGGCCATGGGCACCCGGCGCGGCAGGCTCGGCAAGTCCGTGCATGATCAGTCCTTGGGCATGTTCACCCGCACCCTCGAAGCCAAGTGCGCACGGTACGGGCGCGGCTTCGTGAAGGTATCCCGGTGGTTCCCCTCCACCCAGCTGTGCTCCAGGTGCGGGGCACTCTCCGGGCCGAAGGGGCCTGCCCGGCTCTGCGTACGCACCTGGCGATGCGGCTGCGGAGTCGTGCACGACCGCGACGAGAACGCCGAGGCCAATCTACGCGCCGAAGGGCGCAGACTGCTCGCCGCTGGGAGCGCGGAGAGGTAAAACGCCTGTGGAGGCCATGTAAGACCCCGCGCGCCGGGGCAACGGCTCGATGAAGCAGGAACCCACCCGGAGCCTCACCCTGCACCGCAACGAGGCAGACGGGAGTCTCTCTTCCAAGAGAGGGAGGACTTCAAGCGCGTCGACAATAGGCTGTGGTCCGCTCATGACATTCCAGGAGGGGACCCCATGCCAGCGACACCGCAACGGCGCCGCACCGTACGAAGATTGACGATCGGCGCCGCCGTACTGGCCGCCGCAGGAATCGCCGCCACCGCCCTGCCGGCCGGCGCCGACACCGGCGGGGCCGCCCGCCACGGCCGCACGGTCGATGTACAGCTGCTCTCCTTCAACGACTTCCACGGCAACCTGGAGCCGCCGCAGGGCTCGTCCGGCACGGTCGAGGAGCTGCAGGCGGACGGCAGCAAGAAGAGTGTGCCGGCGGGCGGTGCCGAGTACCTCGCGCAGTCGCTGCGGACGGCACGTAAGGGTCACCCCTACTCGGTGACCGCCGCGGCCGGTGACCTGGTCGGGGCCAGCCCGCTGCTGTCCGGGCTGTTCCACGACGAGCCGACCGTCGAGGCGATGAACAAGCTGGGCCTCGACGTCACCTCCGTCGGCAACCACGAGTTCGACGAGGGCCGCACCGAGCTGACCCGCCTTCAGAAGGGCGGCTGTCACCCGAAGGACGGCTGCTACGAGGACGGCCGGAAGTACCGGGGCGCCGCGTTCCCCTACCTCACCGCGAACGTCACCGACGAGAAGTCCGGCAAGCCGCTGCTCAAGCCGTACACCGTCTGGAAGCACAAGGGCGTCAAGATCGGCTTCATCGGCGTGACGCTGGAGGGCACCCCCGACATCGTCAACGCCGAGGGCATCAAGGGCCTGAAGTTCCACGACGAGGTCGCCACGATCAACAAGTACGCCAAGGTGCTGAACAAGCAGGGCGTGAAGTCGGTCGTCGCCCTCATCCACGAGGGCGGCCTGCCCGCCTCCACCTCGTACAACTACAACTGCGACAGCCCCGGCCCCGGCGACGGCATCTCCGGCCCGATCACCGAGATCGCCCAGCACGTCACGCCGAAGGTCGACGCGCTGGTCACCGGTCACACCCACCAGGCCTACGCCTGCACCATCCCGGACCCGTCCGGCCGGCCGCGCACCGTCACCTCCGCCGCGTCGTACGGCAAGCTCTACACCGACACCACGCTCACCTACGACCGCCGCACCCGCGACATCGTGCGGACCACCGTCAAGGCACCCCACGCGGCCAACCACGTCGTCGACCGGACGCAGCCCAAGGCCGCGGACCTGACGTCGCTGATCACCCGCTGGAACAAGCTGGCCGCGCCGGTCGCCGGCCGCCCCGTCGGCCACATCTCCGCCGACATCGCCGGCCGCGGCGCGAACGCCCCCGAGGCCCCGCTCGGCGACATCATCGCCGACGCCCAGCTCGAAGCCACCAAGGCGGACGGCAAGGGCGGCGCCCAGCTCGCCCTGATGAACCCCGGCGGCATCCGCTCCGACCTCGCCTTCAAGGCCTCCGGCTCGGAGGGGGACGGCGTGGTCACCTACGGCGAGGCGTTCACCGTCCAGCCGTTCACCAACATGACGAACGTCGTCGACCTCACCGGCGCCCAGCTGCTGACCGCCCTGCAACAGCAGGTCAGCGGCCCCAATGAGGCCTCCCCCAAGATCCTCCAGGTCTCCGAGGGCCTCACCTACACCCTCGACATGACCAAGAAGGGCGCCGACCGCGTCGTCAAGGACTCGGTGAAGCTGAACGGTGCGGCCCTCGACCCGGCCAAGACCTACCGCGTCGCGATGAACGAGTTCCTGGCCGGCGGCGGCGACGGCTTCCCCGCCTTCAAGGACGCCAAGAACAAGTACGTCGGCCCCTCCGACCTCGACGCCTTCACCGCATACCTCACGGCCCACTCCTCCAAGGACAAGCCCCTCACCCCGCCGAAGGCCGACCGGATCACGGTCGTGAAGTAGCACACGAGAGCCGACCGGCCGCCCTCAACCGGGGGCGCCAGGCGGCTCCCTCTCGCTAGACACAGGCGTCCCCGCTCCGGCGATTTTCCGGGGCGGGGACGTTTGTCCGAGGCAGGGCCCTCACCCCACCCCGAACCACGTTTCCGCCAGGGACTCCAAGGTCGGTTCGGGTGGGGTGGGGAGTTCGCGGAGGTAGCGGGGGAGGTTGCCGTAGACGTGGAGGAGGGTGTGGGCGAGGAGGTCGGTGGGGGTGAAGGTCTCGCCGTAGGCGCGGAAGATGCGGGCGAGGAGGCGGGGGTCGGCGCGGGAGACGTAGAGGCCGACGGCGACGAAGTCGTAGGTGCGGCGGCCGAGCATCGCGGGTTCGAAGTCCAGGAGTCCGGTCAGCCGCCAGTCGTCGTGTGCGTCGACGGTCAGGTGCTGGCGCATGAACTCGGTGTGGAGGAGGACGTCGGGCCCGGGGGCCGAAGGGGGCGCGGCGGCGAGGAAGGCGGGGATCTGTTCCAGCCAGGGTTCGGGCAGGCCGTGGGCGCGCTGGCGGTCGACCGCCGAGGTGCGCTGCCGGTCGAGGAAGGTGTCCCAGTCGCCGGGGCCGAGGAGCCCGGTGAGCGGTGCCGGGTCCAGGGCGTGCAGGGCGGCCAGGGTCTCGCCGGCCTCGGTGGCGATCCGGTCCTGGTCGGCGCGGGGGATGCGGGGCCAGCTGACGGCCAGGTCGGTGCCGCGCAGCCGGGACATCAGGACGTAGCGCCAGCCGTTCTCGTACGCGCCGGCGTCGTGGACGTACGGGGTGGGGACGGGGAGCCGTCCCTGGAGGTGGGTGAGCACCCTGGCCTCGGTCTCCCCGTCGTCGGCGGCTGCGGCGGGGAAGAGCTTGAGGACGTAACGCCGCCCGACGGCGTAGACGGGCTGGGAGCCGGCCGGATAGCGGGTCAGGGGGTGGGCACCGATGCCGAGCCGGGCGCAGAGCGCCTCGGCGCCCGGCCGCATCACCGCTTCGTCGGGGACGACCGCGTCCCACTCGTCGTCCGTGTCCACGCGAGGCAGCATGCGCGGACGGTATGGCGGAGGGCCGGGCGGCGGCAAAGGATTTTCGGCGGGGAGGGGGCGATGGGGGATTGCCCTGGGGGGCGAGTTGGCGGTTGCCCTGAGGGGAGTTGGGGTTTGCCCGGAGGGGGCGAGGGCCTCGCCGCGGGCCGCGGGCCGCCGGAGTTCGTAGCCCGCCGGAGCCCGCGGGCCGCCGGGCGCGGTCGCACCGGCGGCCCGGCACCAGTGGCCGGCCCCGCCCGCCCGGTCAGGAGAAGTCGGCGGCGTGGTCCCGCGCCCACTCGGCGAACGTCCGGGGCGGGTGGCCGGTGATCCGCTCGACGGCGTCCGAGGCCGGGAACGCCGGGGCGTCGACCGAGCGGCCGAACATCCGGATCAGCTCCAGCGCGGCCTCCTTGGGGAAGTGCGGCCCGGTCATCGCCTCGGCCGCCGCCTCCTCGGAGATCTGCTCGACCCGGGTCTCCTTGCCGGTCGCCCGCCCGATCTCGGCGACCTGCTCGGCCACGGTCAGCTCCTCCGGGCCGGTGACGAGATACACCTGGCCGAGGTGGGTGCCGCTGCGGTCCAGCAGGGCGGCGGCCGCGACGTCCGCGAGGTCGGCCTCGTGGACGGGGACGCCCCGGGAGCCCGGGTGCGCGTCGCGGACCACTCCGGTCGCGCGGATCGACGGGGCCCAGGACAGCGCGTTGGTGGCGTAGTTGCCGCCGCGGACGAAGGTCCACTCCAGGCCGGAGCCCCGCACCGCGCGCTCCAGACCGGCGTGCAAGCGGGCGATGTGGTGGGTGTCGTCGGCCGGGGTGTCGGTCACCGCCATCGAGGAGTTGAGGACGATCCGGCGGACCCCGGCCCGGACGGCGGCCCCGGTCAGCGCGACCGCGGCCCGGTCGCCGCCGGCCGCGAGGTTGAGGAACAGGGCCTCGGCGCCGGTCAGCAGCGGTACGAGGTCCTCCGTGTCGGTGAGGTCGGCGCGGACGGTCTCGGCCGCTGCGGGCAGTCCGGCGCGCTCCGGGTCGCGGGTCAGCGCGCGTACCGCGGCGCCGTCCGCGAGGAGCCGGCCGACAAGTCGGCGGCCGATATTGCCTGTTGCGCCGGTCACAACGATCATGGGAGCAGCTTCCTGCGACTTCATGGGATGACGACCGTCTTCCGTTTGTTGGGTGAATGCACTGAATGCGAGGAAGGAAACGAAAAAGCCGGGCAATGGCGCGGCGAGTCCTGGTATGGATCAATGGAGACGGACAAGCCGCACACTGTTGCACGGGTCACCAAGAGATGTGACGGTAGTTCAAGTCACCCTGGATGTACGGCAATTTTTTGCCAAGACCGCCGGGACAAGCCTCATGTATCCGACTTACTTCCGGTACGACTTGCGTTCCAGGGACCCGCTCGTGGTGAGATGAGCGGATGCGAACCCCCACACGCATATCTTCACCCTCGCCCACGCCCTCCGCGACGCACCCCGATTCCGTCGCGCCGGGCGCCCCGGACGACCCCTCCGGCGACACCAGAAGCTTCGCACCGGTCAATCCGTACGCGGACCTGGCAGCCCTCGCCGACCCCGAGCCGGAGCCGGAGCCCGAGGCGGAATTCGGCGCGTTCGACACCGCTCCCCGGCGCCGCAGCTACCTCAACGAGCGCGATGACAGCGATGACCCGCTGGGCCTCGGACTGCGCTCGGACGAGGAGAGTGCCGAAGCGTGGAAGCCGCCGAACCACCGCCGGAAGAACCGGCGCAAGAAGCGCGGTCTCAGCAGCTTCGCGGCCATGTCGATCACCCTGAAACTGCTGGTCACGGCACTTGTGGGGGTGTCATTCCTGACGCTCTTCGACCGTTTCGCGGTGCTGTACGTGCAGAACGCGGCGGCGAAAAAGGTGAAGGACGCCCTGCATCTGAACGCCACTCCCGAGGTCGACATCAAGGGATTCCCGTTCCTCACCCAGGTCCTCGACAAGCACGTTGACCAGGTGAAAGTCACGATTCCCGACCTGGCTGCGGACCGTGTTTCGCTGGCGAAATTCGAGGCCACCGCGAACGACGTGCGGATCGACGGCGATCTGCCCAGTTCCATCAAGGGCGCCACGATCGGCACCATGGACGGCAGCGTGCTGCTCGCCTTCGACGACATGAATCGCGAACTGGGCGCCTCGCAGGTGAAGTTCAGCGAAAGGGGACCGAACGCGGTGCGCGCGGTCGGTCAGCTGCCGATCGCCGGCCATGAACTGGGCGTACGGGCCGAGGCGCGCATCCAGCGGGCCGGTGACCGCGGTGTCTCCACCGACATCAGCCGGATGCGCCTGGACATCGGCGACATCGCCACCTACCGCCCCGGCACCGGCAAGGAGGAGGGCCTGCGGCTGACCCGCAAGACCGCCGCCGAGCTGAGCCGGCAGGCCGCCAAGGTCAGGTCGATGCTGAGCATCCCGGCGATCGTCGACCGGATCGGCATCCCCAAGCCGTACATCCAGGCGGCGCTGCACAACGAGGAGAAGCTGCACGAGCTGACCGGCTCGCCGCGCTTCGTCCAGAAGCTGATGAAGGTCAACCTGGTCGACGTGGTGGCCGACCACCCGTGGCTGCTGCAGAAGGTCGGCATCGACCCGAAGATCCTCGGCGCGCTGACCGGGCTCACCAAGCCGCAGCTCGCCGACCAGCTCTCGCTGTCCTTCCAGCTTCCCAAGACGCCGGGGAACGTCCGGCTGCGCAACATCTCCGTGGAGGAGGACGGCATCCGCGCCGACATCACGGGGTCGGAGCTGCCGTTCGGGGACGCGGCGAAGAAGCAGCCGCAGAAGGAGAAGTAGCCGCAGAAGCAGGGGACGCGCGGCCGGGGCCGCGGTGACGGGCGCCGTAGGGGGCGGGTCCGGCGCCGCGGCCCCTGTGCATGGCGGCGGGGTTTGGCACCGCGGCCCCGGCCGCGCCCGGCGGGCCCGCTACCGCGCCCCCTGGCCGCCCGGCGGCTCCGGCATCCCGGGCGGCGGCGTCGCGGCGCCCGGCAGCGTCAGCACCGCCTCGGTGCCGCCGAGGTCGGCGGACCGCAGCCGCACCGCGCCGCCCGCCTGCTCCGCCGTCCGCGCCACGATCGACAGCCCCAGGCCGCTGCCCGGCAGGCTACGGGCGGACGGGGAGCGCCAGAACCGCTCGAAGACATGCGGCAGTTCGTCCTGCGGAATGCCGGGGCCGTGATCGCGTACGGTCAGCTCGCCGCCGGACAGCCGCACCTCGACGGTCCCGCCGGGCGGGCTGAACTTCACCGCGTTGTCCAGCAGGTTCACCACCGCCCGCTCCAGCGGGGCCGGCTCGGCCCGGACGTACCAGGGCGCGAGGTCCGCCGCGATGGTCAGCGACGGGCCGCGCAGCCGGGCCCGCTCCAGCGCCGCCCCGACGATCTCGTGCAGCGCCACCACCGCGATGGCGCTCTGTCCAGGCGCCGGTGGCCGGGACAGCTCCTGGAGATCGCCGATCAGCGCCGCCAGCTCCCCCATCTGCGCCTTCACCGAGGCCAGCAGCGCCTCCTTGTCGGCGGGCGGGATCGGCCGGCCGGCCCGCTCGCTGCGCACCAGCAGATCGATGTTGGTACGCAGCGAGGTCAGCGGCGTCCGCAGCTCATGGCCGGCGTCCGCGATCAGCTGCTGCTGGAGATCGCGGGAGGCGGCCAGCGCTGCGGTCATGGAGTTGAAGGAGCGGGAGAGCCGGGCGATCTCGTCCTCGCCCTCGGCCGGGATACGGATGGCCAGGTCCTCGGTCCGCGCGACATGCTCGACCGCGTCGGTCAGCCGGTCCACCGGCTTGAGGCCGGAGCGCGCAATGACCAGACCGGCCGTGCCCGCGCCGACGACGCCCAGCCCCGCGACGGCCGCCAGCAGCAGCGCGAGGCGGTTCAGCGCGCTGTCGACCTCGGTCAGCGGACGCGAGATGGACACCGCGAACTGCACGCCCTGGACGCCGATGTGCTTGGTCAGCACCCGCACGTCCGTGCCGCCGGTGGTGACCGCGTCGTGCAGGGTGTCCCGCGCCACGCCCTGCGCCACCGCGACATCCGCGCGCTGCACCTGCACCGGCTGGGAGTTGGGCCCGATACAGCGCGAGCCGTCGACCTGCACGATCTGGACGTTGTAGTACGAGGGCGGGGCGTTCTTGCTCTCGTCCGGGTCGGTGCGCTGGCAGTTGGCGTAGGTCAGCTGGAGGTAATCCGCCGGGACGCTGACGTTCTGCAGCGAGCTGTCCACCTCGTCGCGCAGCTGGGCGCGGGCGAGCAGCCAGCAGGCCAGCGCGGAGACCGCCACCGCCACCGCCACCGCGGCCGCGGTCAGCAGGGTCAGCCGCTGGCGCAGCGGCAGCCGCGCCATCCAGGCGCCGAGCCGGCTGCGCGCACCGACCGCCGCCGCTCCCCCGTACGTGGTCGCCGTGCTCATTCCGCCCCGCCGTCCGTCCGCAGGACGTAGCCGACCCCCCGCACGGTGTGCACCAGCCGCGGCTCGCCGCCCGCTTCCGTCTTCCGGCGCAGATACATCACATACACATCGAGGGAGTTGGAGGTCGGCTCGAAGTCGAAGCCCCAGACGGCCTTCAGGATCTGCTCACGGGTGAGCACCTGGCGCGGATGCGCGAGGAACATCTCCAGCAGCGTGAACTCGGTACGGGTCAGCTCGACGTTCCGGCCGCCCCGGGTCACCTCCCGGGTCGCCAGGTCCATCCGCAGATCGGCGAAGCTCAGCACCTCGCCCTCCTCGGGCGGCGCACCGGCCGCCGCCGCGTACGAACTGCGGCGCAGCAGGGCACGGATGCGGGCCAGCAGCTCGTCCAGCTCGAAGGGCTTGACGAGGTAGTCGTCGGCGCCGGCGTCCAGCCCCGTGACCCGGTCGCCGACGGTGTCCCGGGCGGTCAGCATCAGGATCGGCACGGTCATCCCGCTCGCCCGCAGCCTGCGGGCGGCGGTCAGGCCGTCCATCCGGGGCATCAGGACGTCCAGCACGATCAGTTCGGGGTCGTAGGCCGCGACCTTCTCGACCGCGTCGAGCCCGTCGACCGCCTGCTCGGTCACATACCCCTCGAAGACCAGCGAGCGCTGCAGGGCCTCACGGACCGCGGGCTCGTCGTCGACGATCAGGATGCGGGCGGGGTGGTCACCGTGCTCGGCGGGGCTCATGTGCGTGGATACCTCGGACCTCGGATGGCTGCGGAGGGGTGCGCTTAACCCTTACACGAACCAGGGGAATGTGTGAGGGTGACGCCCGGCCTCCCCGTGCGGCGGCCGGCGGGTGGTCAGACCCCGCCGTTGCCGCCGCCGCGCAGCGTGTCGAGGTCGTCCTTGACGGTGTTGATCGGGATGGCGAAGCCGAGGCCGACGCTGCCCGCGCTGCTGCTCGACGCCGAACTCGGCGAGTACATCGCGGAGTTGATGCCGATGATCTGCCCCTGCATATTGATCAGGGCGCCGCCGGAGTTGCCGGGGTTGAGCGAGGCGTCGGTCTGGATGGCCTTGTACGAGGTCTTCGACGAGCCGGTGTCGCCGTTGTACTCGTTGCCGCCGAACTCGAACGGCCAGCCCCCGCGGTCGCCCGGATTGCGCTGCTGCCCCTGGCCCTCCTCCTTCGGGACGGTGACGTCCCGGCCGAGGGCGGAGACTATGCCGCTGGTCACTGACCCGGTGAAGCCCTCGGGCGAGCCGATCGCCACCACCTGGTCGCCCACCGTGATCTTGTCGGAGTCGCCGAGCGAGGCCGCCGTGAGGCCCTTGGCGCCGCGCACCTTCACCAGCGCCAGGTCCTTGTCCGGGTCGGTGCCCACGACCTCGGCGGTCTTCCGGCTGCCGTCGTTGAAGGTGACCGTGACGGTGTCCGCCCCGGACACCACGTGGTTGTTGGTGACGATCTCGCCGTCGCTGGTGACGACCACGCCCGAGCCGGTGGACTCGCCGCCGGCGGTCTGCGCCTTGATCTCCACGATCGCCGGGCTGACCGCCTTGGCCACGCCCGAGACCCCGCTGCCGCTGGTCTTGCCCGCGTTGACGAGCGGGGTGGAGGAGGTGTTCTGCGCCGAGGTGCCGGTGGCGCCGGCTATCAGTGCCGCGCTGCCGCCCCCGACGAGACCGGACGCGAGCGCCACCGCCGCGATCAGCGCCACCGGCCGCCGGGCCCGGCGCCGCGGTGCGGGAGCGTACGGGGGCGGCGGCGGAGCCGTCTGCTCGCCGAAGGCGGCGTACGGGGCGCCCGGGGCACCGGCGGTCGCCCCGTACGGCTCGTGGCCGTACTCCTGCGCCGGGCCGGGGCCGTAGCCCTGGCCGTGCTCCTCGCCGTACGCGTACGGCCGGTCCTGTGGCATCTCATCGCCGCTTCGGCGGTGGCTCTGGGTCATGGAGACGACTCTGCTGCCGCTCCATGAGAGCTGCCTGAGAACGTCCTGAGAGACCCGACAGAAGTGGGTATGCCCGGTATAAGGACGCCTGGATCAGCGGCTCTTGCCGGGCTCTCTCAGCCGCCGCAGCCGCAGGAGCGCCGTACCACCAGCCGCGACGGGAACTGCCGCAGCCGCTCCCGCCGGGAGCCGACCACCCGCAGCCCGTCGTCCAGCACCAGGTCCACCGCGGCGCGCGCCATCGCCTCGCGGTCCGAGGCGACCGTGGTCAGCGGCGGATCGGTCAGCCCGGCTTCCTTCACGTCGTCGAAGCCCGCGACCGCCAGCTCACCCGGCACATCGATGCGCAGCTCACGGGCCGCCCGCAGCACCCCGATCGCCTGGTCGTCCGTCGCGCACATGATGGCCGGCGGCCGGTCCGGGCCGGCCAGCAGCTTCAGCGCGACCTGATAGGCGTCGTAACGGTTGTACGGCGCCTGGAAGTAGCGCCCGTCCGTCGGCTTCCCGGACTCCAGCATGGCCCGCCGCCAGCCCTCGACATGGTCGGTGACCGGGTCGCCGGACTTCGGGGTCTCCTCCGTGCCGCCGAGGAAGGCGACGTACGGATGGCCGTGCTCCAGCAGATGCCGGGTCGCCAGCTGGGCGCCCCACACGTCGTCCGTCATCACCGCGACATCGTCGATGGCGTCCGGCCGCCGGTGCAGCAGCACCACCCGGGCGTCCCAGGCGTCGATCTCGGCGGCGGCGTGCTCACTGGGCCCCTGGCTGATCAGGATCAGGCCGGAGACCCGCATCCCGAGGAACGCGCGCAGATAGTGCACCTCGCGCTCGTCGAGGTAGTTGGCGTTGCCGACCAGCACCATCTTTCCGCGCTCGGCGGCGGCCTGCTCCACGGCGTGCGCCATCTCCGCGAAGAACGGCTGCCGGGTGTCCGGCACGATCAGACCTATGAGATCGGTACGGCGGGACGCCATCGCCTGGGCGACGCGGTCCGGCCGGTAGCCGAGCTCCTTGATGGCGGCGAGCACCCGCTCGCGCGTGGCCGGGGCGACCGGCCTTGGTCCGTTGTTGATGACGTAGCTGACAACGGCGGTGGACGTACCCGCCAGTCTTGCCACATCATCCCGCGTCACCTTGGCCACGCGCGGCAGTCTACGCGGGTGGTGCTACCGGCGGGCAGGCCGCGCGTCCCGGGATTCCACGCCCGCGGTGACCGCCTTCCCGGAGCCGTCACCGTCCCCGGGCGCACGGTCCGCGGCGGGTGCGGACTTCGCCGCCTTCGCCGCGTCCTCCTTGGCCTTGGCCTCCGCCGCCCGCTCCACCTTCTCCGGCGTCACGAAGCGGTAGCCGACGTTACGGACCGTCCCGATCAGCGACTCGTGCTCGGGCCCGAGCTTCGCCCGCAGCCGCCGCACGTGGACGTCGACCGTCCGCGTACCGCCGAAGTAGTCGTAGCCCCAGACCTCCTGCAGGAGCTGGGCGCGGGTGAAGACCCGGCCGGGGTGCTGGGCCAGGTACTTCAGCAGCTCGAACTCCTTGAAGGTCAGGTCCAGGACCCGCCCCTTCAGCTTCGCGCTGTACGTCGCCTCGTCCACCGAGAGATCACCGTTGCGGATCTCCATCGGGCTGTCGTCAGTGGTGATCGACTGGCGGCCCATCGCCAGCCGCAGCCGCGCCTCGACCTCGGCGGGGCCCGCGGTGTCCAGCAGTACGTCGTCGATGCCCCAGTCCGCGGTGACGGCGGCGAGCCCGCCCTCGGTCACCACCAGCACCAGCGGGCAGCCGGGCCCGGTGGACCGCAGCAGCTGGCACAGCGACCGCACATGCGGCAGGTCACGGCGCCCGTCGATCAGTATGACGTCGGCCCCCGGGGTGTCGATCAGGGCCGGACCCTCGGCGGGCGCCACCCGCACGCTGTGCAGCAGCAGGCCCAGCGCCGGGAGCACCTCCGTCGACGGCTGGAGTGCGTTGGTCAGCAGCAGGAGCGAACTCATGTCCGACCACCTACCCGTTTCTCGGGGCTTTCGGCCCTCCGTTGCGTGCGGTCCTGCCTGCTTCGCTCGCCCATGACGTCTGGTTCCTCCTCGGTCCCTGCGACGGGGGCACCACCCGGCCCTGGCCGGGGGAGTCTGCGGCACTGCTTCGTACGGTCCTGACAGCCCCGGAAGCACCTGGCTGAAAGCACAAAAGGACCCGGGGGCTACGCTGCCCGGATCCTTCTTGCCCAGCAGAATAGCTCAACCGGCGTCCGAACCGGAGGGCGCTTTTGCAGCTTTTTGTATTCCGCCGATCACTTCGGGTGGTCATCGGGGGCGGTCGTTGACCGCCCCCGGTCCCCCGTCCGTGGGTGCGCGGCACCCCCCGAAGCCCCCATTTGAAGCGGCGCGGCCCGCCTTGGCCGGGTACCGGCCGGTAGCCCCCCGAGGGCGTGCGCACACGCGGTGGGGGGCCCGCGAATTTTTGACGCCTCGTCCCACGATGTGGACGCCTTCCCACGTTTTCGGCTTTCCCGCCGTGGTGGCTCGCGCCGTTTCGGGTCCGCTGCGCGGGGCGTGGGTTCGGGTGATGTTTGTGCGTTCCTCGCCGTGGCGCCTGGCGGCGGGCGGGTCCGCTGCGCGGGGCTGTCGGGGTGCGGTGACGGGCCTCCGCGGGTGGGGTGTGCCGGACTGCTTCGCTTTACGTCCGGCACA